>JAJXUS010000276.1 GCA_021782675.1 Acidobacteriota bacterium | reverse complement strand
TGTCGAGCCGCCAGCGCCGCTTCTGGCCACGCTCAAACAGCCGCGAAAGCTGCAGGCTGTACGCGTACGGCGTGGAAGATGTCGCCGGGTTGGACAGGTTGCTGCCATACAGCGTGAAGTAAGGATTTTCGCGAACGCCTGCCTGCGCCTCCTGCGCCCGCGTGGCCAGCAGATTCTGCTCCGCGGACAGCAGTGCCGGATTATGCGCGCGGGCGATGGCTATCGCCTGATCCAGGGTGATCGGCGCGGGCGGCGCATCCTGGGCAGCGGCAGGGCGCGCCTGAATAATCAACAACAGGAGCGCGGCGGCCGCGGCCATACCCCGCCACAAAATGCCGGCGCTGCATGAACGCTGCCGGCGGGCAGTCGAAAGGCAACCGTTAGTTTTCAAATTCACCCTCCGGTACTGGCAGCACGTCGCGATCGCGTGCGAACCAGACATATAGCGTGGGCAGCAGGAAGATGCTCATCACCAGATCTGCCACCAGGCCGCCGACAATCACAATCGCGAACGGGCGCTGCGAATCGGAGCCGATGCCGTGCGAAACCGCGGCAGGCAGCAGCCCCAGAGTTGCGACCAGCATGGTCATCATGATGGGGCGCAGACGGCGTACTGCCCCTTCAATCGCGGACTCCTCAATGGAGTTGCCGAGAGCGCGCAATTGATTGATGTACTCCAGCATGATGACGCCCGTCTGTACGGAGACCCCGAACAGCGCGAGAAAACCCACGGCGGACGACACGCTGAAGTTTGTATGCGTGATCAGCAGCGCCAGCAGGCCGCCGATGCGCGCCATCGCGACGTTCGCCAGAATCAGCAGCGCCCACTTGAAGGACTTGTACATGGAATAGAGAACCACGAAGATCAGCAGCACAGTGACTGGCACGATGATGAGCATTCGCGCTTCGGCGCGAACCTCATTCTGGTATTCGCCCTCCCACCCAATGTGGTATCCGCGCGGCAGCTTCACTTCGGCGTTCACGCGCTGGATCGCCTCCTTCACCGCATCGCCCAGCGCGCGGCCGCGCACGCTGTATTTGATGGCGACGTAGCGCTGGTTATTTTCGCGATAAATCTCAGACCCTTGATCCACTTCGCGGATGGTACAGAGCTGCGCCAGCGAGACTCGCTCGCCCGATGGCGCCAGCAGCCGGATATTCGCAATCGCCTCCCGCGTATCACGGTATTGCGGCAGGTAGCGAAGAGTCAGGTTGTAGCTCTGCTCGCCGCGCAGCACCTGGGTCAGCGCATTGCCGCCTACCGCGGTCTGGATGGCATCCTGCACGTCCGCCACGTTGATCTGATAGCGCGCTGCGGCCTGGCGGTTGACCGTGACTTCCAGGTTCGGCTGGCCGGTCACCTGAAACACGCCGAGATCAGTGATGCCGCGGATGTGCGACATGATCGCCGCGATCTGGTCGGCTTTGGCTTCCAGAACGTGGAGGTCGCTGCCGTAAACCTTCGTCGCCAGTTCGCCCTTCACGCCGCTGACTGCCTCTTCCATGTTGTCTTCAATGGGCTGCGAAAAGCCCCAGATGACGCCGGGAAACTTCTGCGTCAGTTGCAGGTTCATGGCCGCGATCAAGTTGTCCTTGTTGCCATGAAAGACCGCGCGCCACTGGTTCTTGGGCTTGAGCCCGACGAAATATTCGGTGTTGAAAAAGCCGGTATGATCGGTGCCGTCATCCGGACGGCCGGTCTGGCTGGTGCAGACGGTCGTCTCAGGAAACGAGCACAGGAGCACGCGCGCCTGGTTCGAGACGCTGATGCCTTCTGCCGGGCCCGCGCTCTGGGCCAGCGTGCCACGCACCCACAGCGCGCCCTCGTCCAGATGCGGCAGAAACTCCGAACCGATGACATTGCCGAACGCCAGGTAAATGGACAGCGCCAGTCCCAGCAGACCCGCGCCCACAGGAATGCTGCGGTGGTGGATCGCCCAGCGGATGCTGGTTCGATAGTGATGCGTCAGCCATTCCATCACCGGGTTGTGCCACTCGCGGGCTCCTTTGCGCAGCAGAAACCCTGCCAGCACAGGCGCGACGATCATGGAGAACAGCAGCGCGCCAAGCAACGCGAACGCAACCGTCCAGGCCATGGGGCGAAACAGCCGCCCCTCCACGGATTGCAGCGTGAAGAGGGGCAGGTACGCCGTGATGATGATGAGGATCGCGTAGAAGACCGGGCGCTGCACCTCATGCGCCGCATCGCGAATCTTCTCAGCAGCCGTGCGATTGTCGGTGGAGCTGCGGCTCAGGTGGCGGACAATATTTTCCACCATGACCACCGCCCCATCCACCACCATGCCAAAATCCAGCGCTCCCAGCGAAAGCAGATTGGCCGGAATATTTTTCAGGTCAAGGCAGATAGCGGCAAACAGCAGGGAAAACGGAATGGTGAGCGCGACGATCAGCGCGCCGCGCACATTGCCGAGGAATAAAAACAGGATGATGACCACCAGCACAATGCCTTCGGTCAGATTGTGCAATACCGTGTGCGTGGTGAAATCCAGCAGATCGCTGCGGTCAATGAACGGAACAATCTTCACGCCCCTGGGCAGAATCTGATCGTTCAGCTCTTTGACTTTCTGGTGAATTGCATCCAGGACAGGCTGGGCGTTGGCCCCCTTCTGCAGCAGCAGAATGCTGGAGACCACATCATGGTCGTCCACCAGCTTCCCGTCCTCGCGATGGTAGGTGTAGCCAAACTGGCCAAGCCGGATCATCGGCCCCTGCTCGACGGTGGCAATGTCTTTTACGCGGATCGGCGTGCCGTCTTTGGTGGTGATGACGGTATTTTCGATGTCCTGCAGATTGCGGACGAGACCAACCTCGCGCACATTAATCTGCTGCAGGCCGTCCTGAATAAAACTGCCGCCTGCGTTGGCGTTGTTATTCGTCAACTGCTGCTCGACCTGGCTGATGCTCAACCCGTACGCCACCAGCTTGTCCGGATCGAGCCGCACCTGATACTCGCGCGTCGGGCCGCCAAACGGATTGGTATCGACGACGCCGGGCACCGTCTTGAGGTTCTTCTGCACAACCCACGTATCGAGCGACTTCAGGTTCATCGCGTCGTACTCCGGGTTCGAGCTTTGCAACGTGTAGAAGTAGATTTGGCCGACCGGGCTCCAGTCCGTACCCATCTGCGGCGATACGCCCGGCGGTAGCGTCACCTGCGACAGACGCTCCAGCACGCGCTCGCGATTTTCAAAGTCGGTCGTGTCGTCGCCAAAAACCATCTCTACCGTGGAGAGGCCAAAGATGGACCAGGAGCGGACGTGGATCACGCCAGGAATGCCGTTCATGGCGGTTTCGAGCGGAATGGTGACCTGCTGCTCGATCTGCTCCGCAAAGGAGCCCGTCGACTGCGCGATCACATCGACGTAGTTGTTGGCAACATCCGGATACGCTTCGACCGGCAGGCGATGGAACGAGACCACGCCCCAGGCCAATAGCAGCAGCGCCAGGCCCAGGACCAGGAAGCGGTTCTGTAAAGCGAAATCGACAGCCCGGCGGATCATTGCGTTTCCACCGCGCTTTCCAGATCGAGCGCCCGGGCGATCACCGGCTCGCCCGGCGTCAGACCGCTGCGAACCACACGATCGCCGTCCGGCAGCGTGTCGCCCAGCGTCACCTCCACGCGCCGGAACTTCTTGCCCCCTGCCGGAACAAATACCCAGTCGCGATCGTGCAGGTGCAGGACGGCATCCGCCGGCACGGTCGCCAGCGTCTGCGCCTTCTGGCTTTCAAAGACGGCGGTCACAAACATGCCGATCTTCAGAAAGCCGGGATTTGCCACTTCCACACGGACCTTGGCCGTCCGCAAGTTGGGATCGAGAATCGGGCCAATGTCGCTGACGCGGCCGGTGAGCGGGCGGTCCGGATAGGCCGTCGTCCGAATTGTCGCGGTCTGGCCAAGCTGAATCTTCGGCAGATCGTTCTCATACACATCGCAGAGGATCCATACATGCGACAGGTCGGCGATGGTAAAGGCCGTGGCCGAGCCGGAGTACGTGACGCCGGCGGCCGCAGCGCCGGTGACATTCTGCGCCACAATCAGATCG
>JAJXUS010000275.1 GCA_021782675.1 Acidobacteriota bacterium | reverse complement strand
CCTGGGTGGTGGTGCTTGCCCTGCGGATGCGTGGAGTGGGTGAGGAACCTGCGGACCTGCATGGGGCCGAGCCGCGATCGTTTTCGCGATGGCTCCTGTTCGGCGGCGTCTGGGGCCTGGTGGCGCTCAGCAACCCTTCCCTGCTGCTGTTTCTGCCCGCGGCCGGCCTCTGGGTGATGCGCGAGGCCCGCGATCTGCGAAAGCAGATTGCGTATGCTGTGGCCTCGGCGGCGGTCTTTCTGCTCTGCATCGCCCCGTGGGTGGTGCGGAATGCGCTGGTGTTTCATCGCTTCATCCCGATGCGCGCCAACTTCGGCGCAGAGCTTTATATGGGCAACGGACCCGGCGCAACGGGCTTTCTGATGGAATACGACCACCCGTATCAGGCGCGCGACCAGTTGCGCCTCTATCGCGAAATGGGTGAGGTGGCCTACGCGCAGATGCGCGGTCGCGCGGCCGAGCGGATCATTGCCGGTGACCCGGGCCTGTTTGTCCGCAACACCATCAAGCGCTTCTATTTCTTCTGGGTCAGCGTGCCACACCCTTCGGGCAAGACGTGGATCATCGAAGCCGGCCGCGTGCTGAATTATTCCTTTGCCAGCCTCGCGGGTCTGCTGGGCCTGGGTCTGGCGCTGCGGCGCCGCAAGCCCGGGGCGTGGCTGTTTTTCTGGGCGTTTGTGCTGCTGCCGCTGATCTATTACTTCGTCACGGTGCATGCCCGCTTCCGCAATCCTCTGGAACCGATGATTACGATTCTGGCGGTGTATCTGTTCCGCAGCGCCGACCGCAGCCGATGGTTCTCCTGGCAGTCAGTGCGCGGTTGACGATGGGCCGCTCGGACACGTATTCTTAAGCGGATAGGGCAAAGCACACCGTTCGCGCTGCGGTTCCGGCGCCTCCCAAAGTGTGCCGTTCGCACGCCCGCAATCTGAGACATTCCGCAGTCCAACAGCAGCGGCTTTGTCCGCAGTCTGGCTCGATAGTGTCTGTTTGGCAGTGAGGGCTCTCAGCGGTTTGCGCGAGCGCCAAAGGAGATCGAAATGTACGCAGTGATTCGCACCGGCGGCAAGCAGTACCGCGTAGCCCCCGGCGACGTCCTTCAGGTGGAGAAGCTGGAAGCCCAGGACGGCGCGATTGAGTTTAATGAAGTGCTGGCCGCCTCGACTGGCTCCAATGAAGACGGCAAGGGCCTGGCCAAGCCGTCGTCGGCAAAGGTGCTGGCCACCGTGCTGGAAGACGGCCGCGCAAAGAAAGTTCTGGTCTTCCACTTCAAGCGCAAGAAGCAATACAAGAAGATGCAGGGCCACCGTCAGTCCTACACCCAGATTCGCATCGACGAGATTCAGGTGAACGGCGAAAGCTTCAAGCCGGCCAGGTAGCCGGGCCGCCCCACATTTGAAAGGAAGATTGTTCCATGGCACATAAAAAAGGATTGGGCAGTTCCCGCAACGGGCGCGACTCCAACGCACAGCGGCTGGGTGTCAAGGCGTTTGGCGGGCAGTTTGTCACCGGCGGTTCCATCATCGTGCGCCAACGCGGCACGCGCCTTAAGCCGGGCCTGAATGTCGGCATCGGCAGCGATGACACGCTGTTTGCGAAGATCGACGGCACGGTGCGCTTTATCGATCGCGGCCGCATGGGCCGCTTTGTCGCCATCGACGCGCCTGCCGCCCAAGCGTAGTCTACGCTTCGGCGAACAACCCGGAAACCACGAAAGGCCGTTCGCATTGCGAACGGCCTTTCTGCTGCGCAAGTGGAGCACCTGCAGTCTTGCAGGCAATCTCAGTTCGCTATTCGGCGGCCTTTGGCGCCGGCATCTTCAGGATGAAGTGAAACTGCGGGCGGTCGTCGAAAGAGCTTAAGGTGCGGACGCGGGTCTTGCGGCTTCCCTGCTGCGCCCACAGCGTGTAATCGTCATCCGAAGACAGTTGCTGGAACGAATACGCTCCATCCTGCTGCGTGATGTAGGTGGAGACGCCTTTGGTCCGCAGATCGTTCAGATAAACGATCGCCCCGTTCACTGGAGTGCCGTCACTCTCGATGACGCGTCCATCGACAGCCCGCTGCCGCGGCCCGGCGGCGTGCGCCCGGCGCACCGCCAGCAGGCCGATCAGCAACAACAACGCGACACCGAAGTACACCGGCCGCGCCCGGCCCTCGATAAGCCTGGTCGCAGCCATTTTCTGATCCGCCATCCGGCTACTCTTCCTCGTCATCGTTAAAGCTCAGGGCATTCTCGTCGTAGGCATGCTCTTCCACCCGGGCCAGCTCCACCGGGTCCGTGCCCACCACTTCAAATTCCGTGCCACACTCATCGCACAAAACGATTTCGCCCTCTTCGACTTCATCTTCATCGAAGTTGAGCGTGTTTTCGCATTCCGGACAGACTTTCATGAACACTCCTTGGTTCGCCTCTGTTCCACGGCGCCTCGAACGATCAAGATTACTACGGGTAACGAGGTTAGTTTAAGAGAACGCCCGGGAACGTCAAGAGAGGCGTTGCACGCCGCGAAATTTCCGTCGCCGCATACCCCTACTTTATTTCATGTTGACGCATGGAAGTGTGGAAGGTTTGCCACCTGCAACGCAGGGGAGTGGACGCCGCTCTCCGCCGCACGTAGGCTGGATACGTATGCCGCGTTCAAACCCGGTGATGCTTTCCTTCCCGCCGTTTGCCGGGGTGATCCGGAGGATCATCCTGGCAATCCTGGCGCTCTTTTTCCTGCTCTTGCTGCTGCGCTGGGTGGCACCGGCCCTGGGAGCAGCGATCTTCGCCAACACGGCACTAACGCCCGCAATGGTGACGCACGGCGCCGTGTGGCAGATTTTGACCTACAGCTTTCTGACAGGCGGCATCTTTCAAACGGCGTTCGCGCTGCTCTCGCTGTGGCTCATCGGGGCATATCTTGAGGTCAGCTACGGCGGCCGGTGGCTGACGGAGCTTTATTTCATCTCGGTACTGGGTGCGGCAATTGTCACCATCGCCATCTCATACACCGGCCTGTTTCACATGTCCCCGGCACTCACCACGTACGGACCGGATGGCGGCATCTTCGGCCTGTTGACGGCATGGGCCGTTCTGATGGGCGACCAGAGCTTCCTGCTGTTTCCACTGCCGATTTCCATTCGTGCGAAATACCTTGTAGTGATCTACATCGTAGTGGCGCTGGCCGGCATTCTGGGTGGACCCAGCGGCTTCGCGTATCTCGGGTATCTGGGAGGAGCGCTGGCCGGATATCTCTACGTGAAGCGCGCTCCAAGACGAGGCTACGCCTTCGCCGTCAGCGAACGAGCGTACTCATTTCGCAATGCCTACTACCGGTGGAAGCGGAAGCGCGCCGCGCGCAAGTTTGAGGTGTATATGCGGAAGCACGACAAGCTGGAAGGCCGCGTCCGCGACAACGACCGGGACCGCGACCCAAAGGACCGGAAGTGGATGAATTAGAGCTTTGTCCCCACGAGCGTAAAGTGCCGAAGCATCCCCGTATGTCATCCCGAGCCTGCCGATGGGCCTCTGCACGGCAGAGAAAAGCCAATGCCCGGCTTCTTCGCCTCGCGCGGAGTGACGGGGATCAGAGCGCATGCAGTCGATTCCGATAGGCAAAATGCCCTCGCTTCTGCCTTTCTTGGTGTCGTCCCCGCAGGGGAACCGCTTCTATGGCATTTCTCCTATTGCTGGAGGGACGAGACAGTCATTCTGAGCGAAGCGAAGAATCCATGTATTTTGCTCCCTTCGGCAATACAGAAATTCTTCGCTTCACTCAAAAGAAAGAGCCTGCCGTACGGCAGGCTCTTTGACTGGGCCGGCGTTTACGGTCTCAGGCGGCGCGACGGGCGCGTGCATTCGCGGCCTGGGAGATTTCCGTCAGCAGATGGTCGGCGTGACCCTCCTGACGAAGAATCTCGTCCAGCATCTGCGCGGACTGCTGTTCACCGAGCAGTTCCGCCCAGCCGCGCAGCGTGCCGTAGGAGGCCATCTCAAAGTGCTCCACGCGCTGTGCTGCCAGAATCAGACTGGCGTCGCGCACCGCGTCGTCCTTCGCATCTTTGATCATGGTTTCGCCGCTGTC
>JAJXUS010000274.1 GCA_021782675.1 Acidobacteriota bacterium | reverse complement strand
TGCGCCGCACGCAGCGCGCCCTGGCGCGGGAGCAGGCCGCACTTGCCGCCGCCCCCGACAATGATCCGCACCTGTTTGAAGACACACGCCGCGATCCGCTGCCGACACGCGTCCGCAAGCGCGCTGACTTCTGGGAGGAGCCTGTCCCTGCGCCGCCCGCGCAGGAATTTTTAAGCGATACCGGCCGCAAGAGTGACGCGCCTGCCCTGACAAAAGAAGTCGGCGAACCGGGCATTGATCCGCACGCTGGCTTCGCGCCAGTCGAGCGGGACGCTGTGCCCCAGGCCGAGATTGTGCCGGTCGCAGCCGCTTCCCGCGTCAAGACGCCGCCGGAGCTGCACGTGGAGATTGGCGCCCGCGCCGATGCCGCGGTAAAAACCGTCACCGTCACAGCCAAAGCCGTGGAAGGCTTCCGCCTGCCGCCGAGCACCCTGCTGCACCGCAGCGAAGAGAAACAGACCATTCGCGAGGAAGCACTGCGTGAAGAGGCGCGCGTACTGGTCGAAAAGTATGCCGAGTTCGACGTTCACGGGCAGGTGGTGCAGATCAACCCCGGGCCGGTGGTGACGACGTTTGAGTTTCGACCGGACGCGGGGGTGAAGTACAGCCGCGTCGTCGGGCTGCAGGACGACCTATGTCTGGCGATGCGCGCCGAGAGCATCCTGATCGAGCGCATGGCGGGCAAAAGCACGGTGGGTCTGCAGGTGCCGAACGCCGAGCGCGAGACGATCTGGCTGCGCGAAATCATCGAAGACGAGACCTTTGCGCGCAATAAATCAAAGCTGACGCTGGCGATGGGCAAGGATATCAACGGCCGCATCGTGCACGCCGATCTGGCGACCATGCCGCATGTGCTGATCGCCGGTTCCACCGGCAGCGGTAAATCGGTGGCGATCAACGCCATGATCATGTCGGTGCTATTCAAGGCAACGCCCGATCAGGTCCGGCTGATCCTCGTAGACCCGAAGCGCGTGGAACTGGGCATGTACGAAGGCGTGCCGCATCTTTTTACGCCGATCATCACGGAGCCAAAGCTGGCCGCAAATGCACTGCGCAACGCTGTCCGCGAGATGGAACGCCGGCTGAAACTGCTGGCCTCCCGCAGCGTGCGCAATCTGGAGCAGTACAACAAGCTGTTTGAGTCCACGCCGAGCCTGTTTGAAGACAACGGCATGGGCGAAGAGAAACCCCTCCCCCAGATCGTCATCATCATCGACGAGCTTGCCGACCTGATGATGCTGGACAAGGCGAACGTCGAAGAGTCCATCACGCGGCTGGCGCAGATGGCCCGCGCGGTGGGCATCCATCTGGTGCTGGCGACGCAGCGGCCATCGGTCGATGTCATCACTGGTCTTATCAAGGCCAACGTGCCGACACGCATCTCTTTCCGGCTGGCGACCAAGGTAGACTCGCGCACGATTCTCGATGCGAACGGTGCGGAATCCCTGCTCGGTCGCGGCGACATGCTGTTTCTGCCGCCGGGTACGGCGCGGCTGCAGCGTGTGCATGCGCCGTTTGTCACCGAGAAGGAAATCTCCGCCGTCGTGGACTTCTGGAAGGAGCAGGGAGCAGTCGAATACGCGCAGGGCTTCCTGGAGGCGCCACGCGATGACTCCGGCCGCGATGGCAGTGAGGACGCATCTGACGGCGAGGCCGGCGACGAAATGTTTGACGATGCCGTTCGCCTGGTGCTGGAGTTTGGCAAAGCCTCCACTTCCCTGCTGCAGCGCCGCCTGCGCATTGGCTACGGCCGCGCGGCCCACCTGATCGACATGATGGAGCGGGATGGCATTGTGGGACCGGCCGACGGCTCCCGCCCGCGCGAGGTGCTGAAACCGGCAAGCTGGCTGCAGGAGGTTGAAGAATCCCTGCGATAGCACATTTCCCCATAGGCCCGATGGCCCAGGGCCCCGGGGAGAATGACAAAGGGCCAGGCGCGACGGACGGCCCGCCATCGGCTCTCTGAATCTGATCCAGAACAAGTTTTGAAGACCATGCAAAAGCGGCCCCCGAGAGGGCCGCTTCTTTTTTTGAGCTCGCGCCGCCGCTACTTGCCGGCGTTCTCACGGAAGTACTTCGCAACCGTGCGGACGAACGGACGCGCCGCCGGAGGAACGGGACGCTCACCCTTCAGCAGGACCGTGAATGGAACGTCGGCGCCATAGAAGGTGCGGGTGTCTTCTGTATTCTGATTCACCACAGTACCGTTCAGATCGATGCCGGCGAACAGGCCCTGGCTGCGCGAGTAGGTGAGCAGTTCCGACTTGAGCGTCAGGTTAGTCGCGGCTCCGGCATTGCGACCGACCGGGCCTGCGGAAGCGGCAGCGTCGCCGCCAATCTTGAACTTGCTCTTGAGCAGATCCTGCAGACCGCGCTGGTTGACCGCGATCAAAATAAGATCCGTCGCTTGGCCGCCGATTTGAAAACCGAAGCTGCCGCCCGCCATTTGAATGAATGCCGGAGCGCTCCAGCCATGCGGCGTTTTGCAGGTAACAACGCCCTGTCCGTAACTTCCGCCGACGACAAAGGCGGCCTTCTTGTAGCTGGGCACGACCGCAACGCAGGTCGCGCTGCTCAGGATGCTGGTGGGAATTGACTTATCAGGAACCGATTCGATGTCGTCGATCACGTGGGAGGCCGCAGTCAACCGATCCACGAGTTTCGAACGGCCTGTTGCGGCGAAACCATGGGAACTCGCAAGCACTACGGTACACGCAGTGAGCATAAGCATTATTTTCTTCATAAATCGTTCAACCTTTCCCCGCCTTGAGATTGACTGGCATGCTGCAGCGCACTTCAATGGTTGGCCGCTGCCGCGCCCTATCCTGTTCAAGGATTATAGGTTAACCACGCCCGGGTCGTTAGCGGCATGGCGAACAAACTGATGAGATCACGAAAGGCAACCGTCTCCGGTTGCCTTTCGCGCAGGTTGCGACTATAGAACCGCAGATTTATTTCATCGCACGGAAGTACCGGCTCGCATCGCTGACAAAGCGATGAGCCGCCGGGGGGGCCGCTACATGCCCGTCCAGAATCTGCTGGAAGGGGATGTCGTGACCATAGAAGGCGCGGGTGTCGTCCGTGTTCTGATGGACGACGGTTCCATTCAGGTCGATGCCTGCGAAGACCCCGCGGCTGCGCGAATAGGTCAGCAGCTCCGAGTGCAGCGTCAGGTTGGTATCTGCCTGGGCGTTCCGGCCCACTGGACCGGCCGCCGCCGAGGCGCCGGCGCCGATCTTGAACTTGCTGTGCAGAAGGTCCTGCAGGCCCTTCTGGTTCACGGCCACCAGAATCAGGTCCGTGGACTGGCCGCCGATCTGCAAGCCCCAGCTCCCACCCTCCAGTTGGATGAACGCCGGGGCGCTCCAGCCGCGCGCTGTTCTGCAGGTGACGACACCCTGGCCATAACTGCCGCCCACAATAAAGGCGGCTTTCTTGTATCCAGGAATCACCGCCACGCAGGTCGCTTTGGAAACAATCCAGTCAGGAATAGCTTTGGCCGGAACGGACTGGATTTCCTGGATAACGCGACCGGCAGCGTCGAGGCGACCGTCGATCGTTGCCTTGCTATCCGCCGCAAATCCCTGCGAGGTGGTAAGGGTCAGCACGCATGCGCACACAGTGAGAATTAGTTTTTTCATAATTTTGCGAAAAACCTCTCTGGAACCATCTGGATTTCAAAAAAAATGGACGCACCGAAAAAATCAGCCGTCAAAATGCTTGCTTCACAACAGTTAGGATGCCCGCGGCCCCAGAGAGGTTTGAGCCATCAACACAAAAAAATGGGCTGCAAACGGCAAGCTTCACCGTCGCAACCCAATTCCCAAATCCATGATCGGTAGGTCGATTAAACGGCGAAATTCCAAAATGGGAAAGATTACGAAGGTATGGAGCCTTCGGTAATTTTCCGATTGGCCGGCGAACGACCGGCCGGGGTCGCGCCCTACCGGCTCTGCGGGTGCGGGTGAGAACCGCGCGCCGAAAGCGCCTGCATGGAAAGCGCCGTGCGATTGCGAACGCCAGTCTTTCCCATCAGCTTGGCCACGTAGGACTTTACCGTCCGCTCCTCA
>JAJXUS010000273.1 GCA_021782675.1 Acidobacteriota bacterium | reverse complement strand
CCCAGTGCGCGGATCAGCTCCGGGTGCGCCCGCATGCCGGAGATGGGGTAATTCTCCACCGCGCGCGCCGTCTGCGCACCGTAGTAGGCGTCGGCTGGAACCTCGACAAACCCGAGAGAGTCTTTTTCCTTTCGCATTTTGGCTGTCATCGCGTGCGCCTCCATCTTTGGCCTTCAGTCTAGTTCCTGGAGCGGCCTCATGTTTTTCCGCTGGACATCGGATTCAGCGCCGTGTTTCGCTGGGGTGCGAAACCTCTATGAATCCTTCTTCGCCGCCGGCCAATTCTCCGGGTCGTGTTCTGTTTGCCAGCATGGTGGGCACGACCGTCGAATTTTTTGATTTCTACATTTACGCCACCGCCGCGGTTCTCGTCTTCCCGCACCTGTTTTTTCCGTCGGCGAACCCCGCCACGGCGACGCTGGAGTCTCTGGCGACCTTCGGCATCGCCTTCCTCGCGCGGCCCATCGGGTCTGCGCTCTTCGGCCACTTCGGCGACCGGCTGGGCCGTAAGACGACCCTGGTCCTTGCACTTTCCACCATGGGCCTGTCCACGTTCATCATTGGCGTGCTGCCTTCCTATGCGGCTATCGGATTTGCGGCCCCGCTGCTGCTGGCGATCTGCCGGTTCGGGCAGGGGCTGGGCCTTGGCGGGGAGTGGGGCGGCGCCGTGCTGCTTGCCATTGAAAATGCGCCACCGCATAAACGCGCGTGGTACGGCATGTTTCCGCAGATGGGCGCGCCGGTCGGCTTCATTCTTTCCGGCGGAACCTTTCTGCTGCTCTCGCACTATCTGACTGACCGGCAGTTCTTCACCTTCGGCTGGCGTCTGCCATTTCTGGCCTCGGCCGCGCTGGTGTTTCTGGGCCTGTACGTGCGCTTCTCGTTGACCGAAACGCCGGTCTTCCAGCAGGCGTTGGAGCGCGGCGAGCAGGTGAAGGTCCCGATGCTGGCCGTCATCCGCCGCTATCCGCACGCGCTGGTTGCAGGCATCGCTGTTTCGCTCGCGGCCTTCGTCCTGTTTTATCTGATGACCGTCTTCGCGCTCTCCTGGGGCACCAGTGTGCTCGGCTATAGCCGCGGGCAGTTTCTGCTGATGCAGTTGATCGATGTGCTGCTCTTCGCGCTTACCATCCCTGTCTCCGCGCTACTGGCGGAGCGCGGCCGCAAGCCGGTCATGCTGGCGGTGACGGTGGCCATCGCCCTGTTTGGCTTCGTCATGGCGCCCATGTTCACGGCCGGCGTGCGCGGCGCTACCGCCATGATGGCCGTGGGCTTTCTGCTGATCGGCGCCATCTACGGCCCGCTCGGCACTGTTATCTCGGAGCTGTTTCCCACGCCGGTGCGCTACACCGGCAGCTCGCTGGCCTTCAGCTTCGCGGGCATCTTCGGCGCCTCGCTGGCGCCGTACATCGCGACGTGGCTGGCCAAAACGTACGGCCTGCAGTATGTCGGCTATTATCTGGCCGCATCCGCCGTCATTACGTTCGTGGGTTTTCTGAGCATTCGCGAAGCAAAGGGCGAAGACCTGCGCGACGTGTAAAGTCTATCGCCGTAAAATGGGAGGTTCGACTTTCGGGAAGGAACTCTCACACATGGCTACCATCCGCCAGCAGGACCTGATCGACAGCGTCGCCGACGCGCTGCAATACATCTCCTACTACCACCCGGTCGACTACATCACGAATCTGGCGCGCGCGTATGAGAAAGAGCAATCGCCTGCCGCCAAAGACGCCATAGCGCAGATTCTGATCAACAGCCGCATGTGCGCCGAGGGCCATCGCCCTATCTGCCAGGACACCGGTATCGTCACGGTGTTTGTGAAGATCGGCATGGACGTGCGCTGGGACCGCACCGACAGGACCGTCGAAGAGATGGTGAACGAGGGCGTGCGCCGCGCCTATACGCATCCGGACAACGTGCTGCGCGCCTCCGTGCTGGCCGATCCCGCGGGCAAGCGCAAAAATACGCGGGACAACACGCCGGCCGTCATCAACACCACGCTGGTGCACGGCGATACGGTGGAGGTGATCGTCGCGGCCAAGGGCGGCGGCTCTGAGGCCAAATCAAAGTTCGTCATGCTCAACCCGTCGGACTCCATCGTCGATTGGGTCATTAAGACCGTCCCAACGATGGGCGCCGGCTGGTGCCCGCCGGGAATGCTCGGCATCGGCATCGGCGGCACGGCGGAGAAGGCCATGCTGCTGGCCAAAGAATCTCTGATGGAGCCGATCGATATGCCGGAGCTGCTGGCGCGCGGCCCGTCGAACCGGCTGGAAGAACTGCGTGTAGAGATTTACGACAAGGTCAACGCGCTGGGCATCGGTGCGCAGGGCCTGGGCGGCCTTACAACTGTGCTCGACGTAAAGATTCTCGACTACCCGACCCACGCCGCCAACCTGCCTGTGGCGATGATTCCCAACTGCGCCGCCACGCGCCACGCGCATTTTGTGCTCGATGGCAGCGGTCCCGCGTCCCTCGAGCCGCCTTCGCTGGAGAACTGGCCAAAGCTCACGTATGACGTGTCGCAGGCGCGCCGCGTGAATCTCGACACCGTCACCCGCGATGAGGTCGCCACGTGGAAGCCGGGCGAGGTGCTGCTGCTCTCCGGCAAACTGCTGACCGGCCGCGATGCCGCGCACAAGCGCATGACGGACATGCTGCACCGCGGCGAGAAGCTGCCCGTCGACTTTACCAACCGCTTCATCTACTACGTTGGCCCGGTCGATCCGGTGCGCGAGGAAGTGGTCGGCCCGGCCGGCCCAACGACCGCCACGCGCATGGACCGCTTCACGCGCCAGATGCTGGCAGAGACCGGCCTGCTGGGGATGGTTGGCAAGGCCGAGCGCGGCCCCGAGGCGATTGAGGCCATCCGCGACCACAAGGCGGTGTATCTCATGGCCGTCGGCGGCGCGGCGTATCTGGTGTCGAAGGCCATCCGCAAAAGCCGCGTGCTGGCCTTCGAGGACCTTGGCATGGAAGCCATCTACGAGTTTGGGGTGCACGAGATGCCGGTCACGGTCGCCGTGGACAGCCGTGGCAACTCGGTGCATCAGACCGGGCCGAAGGAGTGGCAGGCGCGCATCGCGGGTATTCCGATTTTGCAGTGAGACGCATAAATTGCAAATGATCTGCGATTGAAATCCCGCGCCATTGAGACCTGCAATCTCCGGCCCGTTTGACTGCAAAAACAGGTCAGATTATTCTGGTCATATCGGGGGAAGACTTGTCATGCAGAAAATGGCCGCCGCACAGTTCAAAGCTCAATGTCTTGCCGTCATGGACCAGGTATCGCAAAGCGGTCGTCCCGTTGTGATTACCAAGCACGGCAAAGCGGTGGTAAAAGTGGTTCCCGCGAGCGAAGGCGAGGATGAGATTTTCGGGGCGTTGGCAGGCATCGCCCGAATTGCAGGCGATATTGAGAACACTGTCCCCGCAAGCGATTGGGGAGTGGAGTGATCCTACTCGACACGCATATTCTCGTCTGGCTCTTGGTCGCTCCCGAAAACCTTTCACCCAAAGCCAAAAAAGCAATTCAAGCGGCCCGCAAATCCGGGCCGCTTGCACTTTCCGCAATCAGCCTTTGGGAGATTGCATGGCTGACAGAGAACAAGAGAATAGAGATTGAAGTGAGTGTCGATTCTTTTGTGAAAAAATGTGCTTCCTATGTGCAGGTCCTGCCGATTACGCAGGAGATTGCGGTGCGCTCTGTTCAGTTCCCGAAATCTTACCCGAACGATCCGCAGGACAGAATCATCGGAGCTACCGCACTCATCGAAGGCATTCGCCTTTTGACGCATGACAAGCGGATCGTGAAGTCCGGCCTGGTTCCTTTGGCGAGTTAAGGAATAACCCGTCATGGAGAATTTCGGGAAGCCTGGTTCTGGTGTAATAGCAGTATGCCCCAGAGTTCGCCAGATGCTGACACCTTTGACGTCCTGGTCATCGGCGCCGGGCCGACTGGCCTCGCCTGTGCCATCGACGCGCAGAACGCTGGCTTTTCCGTCGCGCTGGTCGATAAGGGCTGCCTGTGCAACTCGCTGTTTCACTATCCCTCCGGCATGGAAGCCATCTAC
>JAJXUS010000272.1 GCA_021782675.1 Acidobacteriota bacterium | reverse complement strand
CGGCCCGGAGCGCATGGCTGAGGCCGAAGGCGGCGGAGTTGAGATAGCGCAGCAGACGGTAATAGAGAGCTGCGTCGCGCCGGATGACGTTTTCAATTTCCTGCCAGTCAAGCTCGGCTTTGGTGATGGTCTGTAATAGCTGCATGCCGATGATGCGGTTTGAGGCGACAGGGTGGGTATGGAGGATTTCGGGGTTGCGGAAAAAGTATCCCTGGAAGTACTGGAAGCCGGCGGCGCGAGCAGACTGGAAGTCATCCCATGATTCGACTTTGTCGGCGAGCAGACGGGAGCGTCTCCCGCGGTGGAGTGCGGCGATGGCTTGGAGATGCGGCGAAGCGACGTGATGCACGTTGACCTTGAAGAAATCGCAGAGCCCGAAGAGCGGTTCGCGGGGATCGCCCGAGGTGACATTCTCAAGAGCAATGCGATACCCCGCCTGCTTGAGCTGCAGGCAGGCATCCACGACCTCGGGGGAGGGAACGATGTTGAGTGGAATCTCAGCTACGGCGCGCTCTGCGGGCAACAGAGTGATGTGTTTGTCGAGCAGGGCCTGACGAGAGCAACTGATAAAAGCAAGGCGCTGGTCGCAAAGGGTATTCAAGCCGACCAGGCTAGAGAGGTCGATGAGGGCGCTGATCTGCGCCTGGGGCGAGTCCTGGTCGGGGCCGGGCTTTCCGTCCTGCCGGAAAAGCAATTTGTAGCCGATCACCTTCTGATTGGCGGTGAGGATCGGTTGCCGCGCAGCATAATGCACCGCTCCTTCGGCACATTGGGTTGATGGATTTGCCTTCACGTCTTCTCCCTCTGCAAATCTAGGGCGATCTGCGTCAGCCTCTGGCCAACGGCCCCGCGGCTGAAACATGCGCAAGAGCGTCGGTCCGGAGTGTCCGCTACCACCTTCCCGGGTGAAAAGCGCGTTCGCGCTTACGGGCTGACCTGTTTATCGGAAGCGAACGGGATTCCATGAAGTGGAAGGGGAGCCGATCCGCATGGAAGCCCGGATGGCGGGATAGGGCGTGATGGATTGGACTGCCGGCATCGAAGTGATCCGGGATGGCGAAGGATGGGCCATTACCGCAGTGCTTGCGGCAGGTTACCGCCGGGAACAGATTCGCGCAACCTCCCACAAAAGGGGTACATGAAGCGGGGTAAGATGTGGATGCTTTCTCAGGGTAACGGTGATTTAATGAGAAGGGTATTTCCGGCTTAACAGCGGAAGGTACGATTGTTCATGGCGCGAGGGGCGTGCACATGGGCAGTTGCCGCTACCGGATCATGCCAGGGGTAGCAGGATTTAGAGCGAAATAGAAGCAGGTTAAAACGGGCCTTGCGGGGCGTTTGATGCGAATGGACCTGTAAGAGCGAATCAAGCTAGCTAAAGGAATAGATTGCCAGGATTCACAATTCCTACAAGCAGGTGGGAGCGTTGCACGGCTCCATGCACTCACACTGAAATCAGCTTTAACCAAAATTGATACAAGGACGGCTAAAACGATGATATTCCAATGTGTTGACCGGAACCGGCTGCGGATCCTCACGGCAGTTACAGCCATTGCAGCGTGCATTTCGATGGCAGGGAGCGCGGCAAATGCGCAGGCGGTTGCGGCACGGATTGGGGCAGAGGTCAGCAGTTCTGAAATGGCTGTCCTCCCAGGCTCGCAGCCTCCCATGGCGCGGGCCGAGTTTGACGCCGGCAGGATGCCGGCCAATACGCCGCTCATTGGAATGACCCTTTGGTTCAATCGTTCCGCCGCGCAGCAGTCTGACCTGAATGCCCTGCTTGCCGCGCAGCAGAATCCGGGGTCTCCTCTCTATCACCAGTGGCTGAGCCCGGAGCAGTTTGGGGCGCGTTTTGGGATGGCACAGGCCGACCTGGACAAGGTGGAACTGTGGCTGCAACAGCAGGGATTCAAGATTGAGTCGGTGAATCGGAGCCGGACGGGAATTCAGTTCTCAGGGACGGTGGGGCAGATTGAGTCTGCATTTCGCACAGAGATGCACTACTACAGCCAGAGCGGCAGGCAGGAGTTTGCGCCATCGACGGCGCTGTCGGTTCCTGCGGCGATTGCGCCCACAGTAGCTTCTGTGGGCAACCTCACGAGCTTCAGGCCGCAGTCCTCCCATATTTCTGCGAACCGCGCCGGTGTGAGTCCTGCGTTTACTTCGGGCAGCTCGGGGAATGTGTTTTTTGCTCCCGGTGATCTGCAGGTTGTGTATGACATGAAGACCCTGACGGGGGGCGGTTTTACCGGGACCGGGCAGTCGATCGCGGTGGTCGGGCAGTCATCCATCTCTCTGAGCGATATTGAGAACTTCCAGAAGGCCGCAGGGCTGACGGTGCAGGACCCGACTCTGGTGCTTGTGCCACTGTCCGGCACCCCCGCCGTTAGACAGGGTGACCAGGGCGAATCCGACCTGGATCTCGAATGGTCGGGCGGTATCGCCACAGGTGCAAACCTTCTGTTTGTTTACACCGGCAATTCATCGACCTACAACGTCTACAACTCGATTGAGTATGCAGTGGACGAAAAGCTGGCGCAGATTATCTCTGTGAGCTATGGCACCTGTGAGACGGCATTCGGGAATGCGGGGGTGACCTCGTTTGAGGGCGTCCTGCAGCAGGCGACGACGCAGGGACAGACGATCGTAGTTGCCTCCGGGGACCAGGGTTCGACCGAGTGCAACCTGCCGGGTCTCTATACAACTCTTTCGGCGGCGCAACAGCAGGCGTTGGCGGTGAACTATCCGGCGAGCAGTGCTTACGCCACAGGTGTGGGCGGGACGGAGATTAATCAGAGCAACGCGGCCTACTCGACGGCGGGCAGCGGCTACTGGAGCTCGGCGAGCGGGACGGACGTGATTACGTCGGCCCTGCAATATATTCCCGAGGTCTCCTGGAATGACGACACCACCACCGGTTGCATTGATCCCGTGACAAGTTTGCCGAGCGGCTGCCTTGCTGCCAGCGGAGGCGGTGCTAGCCAGTTCGTCGCAAAGCCCAGTTGGCAGGCCACTCTGACTCCAAACGATACAAAGCGCGATGTGCCGGATATTGCCTTGTACTCGTCGCCAGGCCACCCTGGCTATCTATTCTGCACCAGCGACACCAGCGACTGGCAGACTTCAGTCACCCCTGCCCAGCAGGGAAGTTGCAACAGCGGATTTCGTGACGCGGCCACGGGGTATTTGACGGTTGCGGGTGGCACGAGTTTCGCTACGCCGATCTTTGCGGGGATGCTCGCCATTCTGAATCAGCACGCGGGTTATGACACCGGCCAGGGCAACATCAACGGAACCCTTTACACCCTTGCGACGAGCGGCGGCGTCTACTCTGCAGCGAAAGGATTCCACGACATTACGACCGGCAGCAACGATTGCCTGGCAGGCTCGACCTATTGTACCGGCCCAATCGGATTTTCCGCGGGTACTGGTTATGATCAGGTGACTGGATTGGGCAGTATCGACCTTGGGCTGCTTGCGGGGCACTGGGCAGCAAGTTCCAGCACGCTGGTCGGCACGGTGACTGCCCTGAATGCGACCGTGAACAATCCGAACGTAGGGGCAAACGATGTTGTGACGATCAAGGTGACGCCGGACAGCGGTACGGCGACTCCGGCCGGCAGCGTGACGTTGAACATCGACGGCGGAACCTCATTCGGTGGATCGACCGTGACGGGTCTGACGCTTGGCACGGGCGGAACGGTGCAATATACGGCGAACTTCACGACCAAGGGACCGCACCAGATTATTGCGGAATTTTCCGACAGCTCCAACACATTTGCTTCATCAACGGGTGTGATTGCATTGACCGTGACGGTGCTGCCGACAGTGGCGGTGACACCGGCATCGTCAAGTATTTCAGCGGGCCAGCCGCTTTCCGTGACGGTGGCGGTGAGCGGCGGGACGGGAAATCCGACGCCGACGGGTACGGTGACGCTGACGAGCGGCAGCTACACGTCTGCGGCAACGGCACTGGCGAGCGGCAGTGCGACGATCAGTATTCCGGCGGGATCCCTGGCGGCGGGCAGCGATACGCTGACTGCGACCTATGCGCCGGACACGGCCGGTGTGGCGACCTACAGTGGGGCGAC
>JAJXUS010000271.1 GCA_021782675.1 Acidobacteriota bacterium | reverse complement strand
ACTGCGCTGCGTCATCCATCTCGGCGACGGAGACGTTAAACCCGTGGCGAAGCGTATCTTTAATGCTGCGCACGCAGCTTCGCCGGTCTTTCAAGGACTGCGACATCTCCAGCCGCAGCTCGACGGTGAGGATGGCGACGGGCATGGAACATCATAGCCCGCGCGACGGCGGTGCCGTCGAAGCCGTCTTGGGCTGCCGATGCATCTAGTCTCGCTCTTGCGAATCTAAGAGTCTGAAAGGAGATCCCGATGAAAGCAGTTGTTTTGCATGGATACGGTGGTCTTGACCAGTTGAAGTTCGAGGATGTTCCCGAGCCAGCTCCGCAGGCGGGCGAAGTGCTGGTGAAGGTCGCGGCCACCAGCATCAATCCGGTGGACTGGAAACTTCGCAGCGGCTCATTGCAGCAGGTCATGCCGTTGCAACTCCCCGCCATTCTTGGGCGGGATGTGGCTGGCACGGTGGAACGGGTGGGCGAAGGGGTGCGCGACTTCCGCCCCGGCGACCGCGTGATGGGACTCGTTAACCAGACGTATGCGCAATTTCTGGTGGCGAAGGCTGCCGAGCTGACAAAGATTCCTGACAAGCTGGATACGCAGCAGGCGGCCGCGCTTCCGCTGGTGACGCTGACGGGTGCGCAACTGATTGAAGAGGGTGTCCAGCCGCAGCGTGGCCAGACAGTGCTGGTGACTGGCGCTGCCGGTGGTGTTGGGCGCACCGCAGTGTTTGTTGCCAAGCAGGCCGGCGCCGTCGTAATCGCGGGCGTTCGCGCCCGCCAGGTGGAAGAGGCAAAGACTTTCGGCGCCGACCGCGTGGTTGCCATCGATGCACCGGACGCGCTCCAGCACATCGGGCAGGTGGACGCCATCGCCGACACCGTCGGTCATGACGTGATCCTGCGCCTGCTCCCAGCGATCCGCAAGGGTGGGGTGCTGGCGTCTGTACTGGGCGCGCCCTCTGAGGCGGAGCAGGCGGGACTGATCGCGCGCAATGTGTGGGCGCACCCCGACGCGGCGCGCCTGCATGAGCTGGCGAGCGATGTTCGGACAGGGAAGCTGGTGATTCCAATTGCGGATCGCATGCCGCTGGCAGATGCCGCCCGGGCGCAGCAGCGAGCGGAAAAGGGCGGAATCGGGAAGATCCTGCTGATCCCGTAAACGGCTGACCCGCTGAGGATCCGAGTTGCTTGTGGGGAGCGGCCGCTTACGCCTGGTCGGCGGCAGCGGCTTCGCCCGCAGCTTCAGCGGTTGGGCTTTCGCCCCGGTTTACAAGATCGCGCAGATCTTTGCTGGGCTTAAAGAAAGGCACTCGCTTGGCGGGAACCTCAACGCGCGCGCCGGTCTTGGGGTTCCGGCCGATGCGGGGGTTCCGCTGACGGGTGCGAAAGCTCCCGAAGCCGCGAATCTCTATCTTGTCGCCGGAACGCAGTGCTGCCACGACGGAGTCGAAGATTGTCTCAATGATCGTCTCCGCATCGGTCCGCGTCAGGTCACCCAGGCGCATTACATCGACCACCAGGTCGGCTTTCGTCATAGCGGCGGCACCTTCCCCTTGTCCTTGCAACAGTATAGGATGCCCGAGCCAGGAAATTCGACGGTCATTGCCACAGAAAATAGAAGTTAGGACTCTTTTGAAGCATCGAGGAGACCGCTTCCGGACCGGGAACCTGGATTTTTGAGCTGGCGCCAACCAGCGCGTCCAGCAGGCTTTCATGCTGCTGGGGCGGCCGGACGATCCGGGGCTCGCCATGAATGCCGACGGCCTTGGCGGTATCGAGGAGCGCGACCCGGAAGCCGCCAGCCTGATCAATTAGATGGAGGGGCAGCGCCTGGGCGCCGGTCCACACCTGACCCGTGGCCAGACCGGCAATCTCGCCTTGCGGCATTCCCCGGCCCACGGCCACGTCATGGATAAACTGCTGGTGCATATTGTCGGTAAGTCCCTGAAAATAGGCACGTTCTTCCGGGGTCAGGGGACGGGTTGGCGAACCGGCATCCTTCAGTGCACCGGCCTTGATGGTAATGTTCTCGAGCTTCGCCCACTTCATCAGGCCGCCGTAATTGATCCACTCCATAATGACGCCGATGCTGCCCACAATGCTGGCCTGGTTGGCGTAAATGCGATCGGAGGCACTGGCAATGTAGTAGGCGCCACTGGCCCCCACGCTTTCGACCGAGACGACGACGCGCTTCTTGTAGGTTTTGCGGACGCGTAGAACCTCGTGGTAAATCTCCTGTGAAGCGGCCGCGCCTCCGCCAGGCGAATCGATGTGCAGAATGATGGCTTTGATGGAAGGATTGCGGCCGAACCGCTCCAACTGGCTGTCAATGGTGTCGGCAGAAAGAATTACGCCGTCAATATCGATGACGCCGATGCTTCCGCCGGCCAGGGAGGCAAAGCCGTCCGAACCACCCCCGGAGGACCGCAGCGTCGCCCAGGCCGCGCTCCACAGGACGATGGCGAGGACCAGAAAGCCGCCGCCGGCGAGAATCAGCCAAAACCAGAAGGAGTGCCGCCTGGGAACTTCGTTCTGCCCGTTCATAGGGGCGAGTGTAGCATTCACGCCCGTGGCCAGGGGTCAGAAGAAGCCGGCAAGTGGCGCAGCGCTGATCCGCCCTCCCGCCCGCGCCCGCAGCGTCCGGGAAGTTGCCCGCGCGGCCTTATTCGGGAGATTGCGCAAACCGGGCCACTCGCCCATAATTGGTGCAGCAATTCGGCAAAAAGCTGCGGACCTCGAATTTGCAGAAAGTTGAAGTCCTTTCGCCATGGATCGGTTGCGATACAGCATCGTCATTCCCGCTTTCAATGAGCAGGCGCGCATCGGCGCGACGCTTGATCGTGTCATGGCCTGCATTCAAGCGCGCGGCTGGTCGGCGGAGGTACTGGTCGTGGACGACGGCTCGCGAGACCAGACCGCAGCGATCGTCGCCGCCGCAGCACAGAAATTCCCCCAGATTCAGTTGCTGCGGAACAGCGCCAATCGCGGCAAAGGGTATTCAGTGCGCAATGGAATTCTGCAGGCCCGCGGCGAAGTCGTCATGTTCACCGACGCGGACCTGTCCGCGCCGATTGAAGAGGCCGAACGCCTGTTTGACGCCATCCGGGCGGGCGCCGATGTTGCCATCGGATCGCGATGGCTGGACCGGTCGCGGCAGACGCTGCGCCAACCCCGATACCGGCGATTTTTTGGCCGCTGCTTCAACGGTCTGACGCGGCTGGTCATGCATCTGCCCTTTGCGGATACGCAATGCGGTTTCAAGGCGTTCTGTCGGGAATCGGCTCAGGCTATCTTCATGCGGCAGCGCATCGAACGGTGGGGATTCGATCCGGAGCTGCTGTACATCGCGCTGCGGCTGCGAATGAAAGTTCAGGAGGTACCCGTTACCTGGGGCCACGATGAGCGTTCGCGCATCAGTTATCTGCGCGATGGGCTGCGCATGATTCAGGACCTTGTGATGGTCCGCTTGTATTCCCTGGCGGGTCTTTATGAAGCAGATGGACTGGAGGAAGATGGCTGCGCGTGTCATGAGCCAAAGGCCATGCCCACAGCCAAAATCTAGGTTTCAGCAGGCAGGAGCGATCTGCGCCACGGAGTAGGCGCGTGCGCGACGTCGGCGCAACCGGATCAACTCCACCCCCTGCTGGCCGTCCATCCCCAGGGTCCACTCTCTGGAGCAGGGCCCGCACAGCCAGTAATGTTCCAGCCGGGGAATGCCGAAATCCTGACGATCCTGCGAACGCCTCACGGAAAAGAGGAAGATCTTTCCCTCCCGCAGATAATGCAAGGGCTTGCGGCATTCCGGATTGGCACAGCAATTCACCATGATGGGGCAACTCCTGAAGCACACCGCAAAGTCACATTCGAATCTCTGTCTCAAGCGGACTTCTGTGCGCGCTGGTCTACTCGAATGAGACGCCGAAAAGCATCTTCAGGTTGACCGCTTTGCACGCAGCCGTACCGCAAAAAAAAGAGCGGCCCGAAAGCTGGGCGCTCTTTTTTTGAGAGGAGCAAAAAAGCTGAAAATCTGTCAGCGGCTGGCAGGAGGAACCATGCCGTTCATCCGCAGGTACTCTACCAGTTGTCCATAATGGTCGTT
>JAJXUS010000270.1 GCA_021782675.1 Acidobacteriota bacterium | reverse complement strand
AACGGGCCTGGATGGGGCACCGAGCAGGCTTGCATGGGGCGCCACGGAGGGAGACTGCGGTCCAGCTTCCCACCCAGGCCAAAAACGGGCCTGGATGGGGCACCGAGCAGGCTTGCATGGGGCGCCACGGAGGGAGACTATGGCCCAGCTTCCCACCCAGGCCAAAAGCGGGCCTGGATGGGGCACCGAGCAGGCTTGCATGGGGCGCCACGGAGGGGGACTATGGCCCAGCTTCCCACCCAGGCCAAAAACGGGCCTGGATGGGGCACCGAGCAGGCTTGCATGGGGCGTCACGGAGGGAGACTATGGCCCAGCTTCCCACCCAGGCCAAAAGGGGGCCTGGATGGGGCACCGAGCGTCAGGCCAGGGTGAGCGAGGCTTGCTCGGAGCGGGCGGTGGCCAGATGCTCCAGCGTGCCGCGATCGACGATGGTGATGGTCTGGCCGTGCTGCGCGATGATGTTGTTTTTGCGCAGGCGGGAGAGCGTGCGGGTGACAGACTCGCGCGTGGTGCCAAGCTGCTGGGCGATCTCTTCATGCGTCAGGCGCAGGCGCAGTTTGTCCGTCTGCATGCCCTTGTCCGGGCAGTTGAGGCCGAGCAGGAAGCGGGCGATGCTGGCCAGCAGGGACGGCGCCAGCGACAGGCGGCGGATGGCGTCCAGAATGCAGGCGTGCTGCTGGGCCAGCTCATCGAGCGCGGCACGAAACTGATCGTCGTGGTTCTCGAGGAAGTTGAGAAAGGCCTCGCGGCGGATCATGTCCAGCTCGCACGGCTCAATCGTCTGCGCCGTCACCTGGCGTTTGGTGCCGGAGACGACGGAGCTGAGGCCGAGCAGCTCGCCCGGCGCGGCGATGTAGAGCACCACCGTGCGTCCGACTTCCGAGGTCATGGTGACCTTGGACAGGCCGCTGCGCAGAATCAGGATGCCGGTGGGTTCGTCGCCTTCGTTAAAGATGGTGGAACCGGCGGGAATGGAGACGCGCAGGCACAGTGCTGCCAGTTCCAGGCGCAGTTCCGGTGTCAGGCGATGCATCAGCAGATGTTCCTGCATGCGGCACGTCTGGCAGCCTTGCAGTTTGTGATAGTCCGTCATGGAAAGGTGTTCAGTGGGAGCCGTTTGACCATTTATACAGGGTTTTGGCGAAACCGGCATCCCCTGGGAAAGGGGTGGCATCTCAAGGGCGCTCATGCGGAAGTGCGTTGGTCACGGCGGTCTGGTGACGTTGCGAGAAGGTGCGCAAAATGGAGCGATGAATCTCCTCGACAGGGGCGTCGCCGTCGATTGTGACGACGCGATTTCGGGCCTGGCGGGCGATTTCCCGGTAGGCGCGATCGACGCGCTCATAGAAGCTGCGCTGCTCGGCCTCAAACCGGTTCTCGTCCGTGCCGAAGGCAAGCTGGCGGGCGTTGCGGCGACGGGCGCGCGCCAGGCAGACATCCAGGTTGGGCAGCAGCAGAAATGTGAGATCGGGCCACAGGTCGCGGCAGAGGACGCGGTGCAGGGTGAGGATGGCTTCGCGGTCTATCTCGCGGCCGCCGCCCTGATAGGCCACTGTGGAATCCGTGAAGCGGTCGCAGAGGACGATTTCTCCGCGATCGAGCGCGGGAGCGATGACCTGCTCGACGGACTGGGCGCGGTCGGCAAACATGAGCGCCATCTCAGTCAGCGGTGCGACGGGCTGGGTGCGCGAGTCGAGCAGCAGGGCGCGGATATGTTCGCCGAGCTCCGTGCCGCCGGGCTGCCGCGTTACGGTGACGGCCTGGCCTTCGGCGCTCAGCGCACGGGCCAGCAGGCGCAACTGGGTGGACTTGCCGGAGCCGTCCAGCCCCTCAAACGTGACGAAAAACCCGCGCGGCATGCGGGGAGTGTACCATCGGGGATTTTGCGTCTTGGGCGGGGCAGCGTGCGGTTGCCATGTACACTTGTCTGTCGTTTTTGCTTCGCAACCTTCAGGAGGTCTATGTCCCGCATTGTTCCAATTGCCCTGGCTGCCAGCGTTCTCGCCGCGGCCGGTTCGTGTGCGCTGGCGCAGTTGCCCGCGGCCGGCCAGCCCGCTTCCATCAAAATGTCAATTGCCGTGAATGCGACCGACGCGCCGCGCAAGATGCTGCACGCCGATGAGGTGATTCCGGTGCAGCCGGGCGATCTGACGCTGGTCTACGCCAAGTGGATCCCCGGTGAGCACGGCCCGACCGGCCCGATCGACAACCTGGCCGGCATTGTGATCGAGGCGAACGGACAGACCCTGCCGTGGGTGCGCGACCCGGTGAATATGTTCGCGTTTCATGTGAAGGTGCCGCAGGGCGTGAGCACGCTGCATGTGCACGATGATTTTCTGGCGACGGCTGGGCCGTCGGGGTTTTCGGCGGGTGCCTCCACCAGCGCGAATCTGGCGATGATCAGCTGGAATGAGGTGCTGTTGTGGCCGCAGGTGCCGAATGCAAAGCAGGTGACGGTGACGCCGAGCGTGACGCTGCCGGCGGGCTGGCAGTTCGGCACGGCGCTGACGCCAACCAGCCACGACGGCGACACGACGGACTTTGCGCCGGTGACGCTGAATGAGCTGGTGGACTCGCCGGTGCTGTCCGGGCGCTTCTTCCGGCAGATCGATCTGGCACCGGAGGTTTCGCCGAAGCATTATCTGGATTTGGCCGCCGATGGGCCGGAGGATCTGGAAGTGCCGCCGCAGATGATGGCGGGCTTTAACAACCTGGTGCGCGAAGCCAGTGCGATGTACCAGTCGCACCATTACACGAGCTACCACTTCCTGATGACGCTGAGCGACCAGGTGGCGCACTTTGGACTGGAGCATCATCAGTCGAACGACGACCGCGTGCCGGAGAAGACATTTCTGAACCCGTCGATCGACGTACTGGCGGCGGGTCTGCTGCCGCATGAGTTTACGCACTCCTGGAACGGAAAATACCGCCGTCCGGCGGGTCTGCTGTCGCCGGACTTCCAGACACCGATGCAGGGCAACCTGCTGTGGGTTTATGAGGGGTTGACGACCTATCTGGGCGACGTGCTGACCGCACGAAGCGGCTTGTGGACAGACGCGCAGTATCGCGACGCGCTGGCAGACTCCGCGGCGACCATGAACAACCGCCCGGGCCGCACCTGGCGCGATCTGCAGGACACTGCGACGGCGGCGCAGACGCTCTATAGCGCCGGACGTCAGTGGGATAACTGGCGGCGCAGCGTGGACTACTACCCGGAGGGTGAGCTGCTTTGGCTGGAAGCGGATACGATCATCCGGCAGCAAAGCCATGGGAAGAAGTCGCTGAACGACTTCTGCGCGCGTTTTCTGGGGCTGGGCGGTAACACCGGGCCGATCACGGCGCCGTATCACTTTCAGGATGTCGTCGATAATCTGAACGCAGTGCAGCCGTACGACTGGGCGAAGTTCCTGACCGACCGGCTGACGCGCAAGGTGAACCACGCGCCTCTGGGCGGCATCGAACGCGGCGGCTACTCGCTGGTTTACACGGACAAGCCGAACCCGATGACAGAGGCGCGGCAGACGCTGGGTGGTGTAGATGCGTGGTATTCGCTTGGCCTGCGGTTGGGGCATACCGGGCAGATCGGCGACGTGCTGTTTTACTCGCCGGCGTACAAGGCCGACCTGGGACCGGGACAGAAGATCATCGCGGTCAATGGGCGTGCATACTCGGACGAAGTGATGCATGCGGCGATCCGCGACTCCAAAACGTCACAAACGCCGATGGCGCTGATCGTCGAAAACACCGGCTTCTTCCGCGTGGTGAAGATCGACTATCACGGCGGGGAGCGGTATCCGCACCTGCAGCGCAATGCGCAGCCAGATCTGCTGGATGCGATTCTGAAGCCAATTGGCAAGAACGACCAGGCTGCGAAGTAGCAACGGCGGCGAATACGAGCGCGGTCTGTGATGCGCAGGCCGCGCTTTTCTTCTGCCCGGCAGAGTGGGCGATGATGGAGACAGGGAGCGTAATGCGAATGTTCAGCAAGCTTTTGTTTTTGACGGCGTGGCCGGGCCTGATCGGTCTGGCTTCGGTGCTGCCGGTGATGCCCGCTGCGGCGCAGTCTGCGCCAGACCCCTTGCATGCATGGGCCGGCAAG
>JAJXUS010000269.1 GCA_021782675.1 Acidobacteriota bacterium | reverse complement strand
GCGGATGCGCGCGATGATCTGATCGAGCTCCGGATGGAGCAGCGGCTCGCCGCCGGAGATGGTAATGACGCTGGTGCCCAGCCGCGCCAGGTGATCGATGCGCCGCAGCATCTCGTCCACCGGTACCGGCTGCGAAATATCGTCAAACTCATTGCAATAGGTGCAGGCCAGGTTGCAGCGCCGCATGGGCACAATATGCGCCATGTACGGGTGGCCGGTCGACAACAGCGCATGGCCAATGGAGGCCAGCTCGCGCGCACGGCGCACGGCAGCTTTGCGGCGGCGGACCATGCGGCTGGCTGGGGGAATGGTGCTGGTGGCCATATCTCTTTATTGAATCACAGCGACGGCGCGGTTACGACTTGGCGGCCGCCAGCGCCAGCACCAGCGAGCGGCGCTGCCCATGGCGAATGCCTTCACGCCGCCTGCCACTGCGGCGATTTTAGCTATTCCGATCTTGCCGTGGAGCGCCTGTCGTCAGCGCGGTATCGTTCGCCTTGTAGAGAATATCCCCGGCGCGGATGCCGGCGCGTGCGCCTGGACTCCCCGCATCGACGCTCTTTACCAGCAGCCCGGTTTTGTTCCGCATTCCGAAGTACCGGGCCAACTGCGGATTCAGCAATTCCACCTCAAGCCCGGTATACGGCGGCGTGCCGGGAATGTAACTCATCAGGCCGCCATTGGAGCTGAATGTCTTCCCGATCTCCGAGGGCATGGAGCTGAAAAAGCCGGAGGATTGCTGCGCGGGCTGCTGAGGATCTCCGCCTGCGCCGCCGCCGAAGGCCGCGCTCTGCGGTCCAATGCGGGCCGCGGAGCCGGTGTTCGGATGATCGGCGGGATTGGGCACGGTATAGTGCTGCGACCACGCCTCCTGCTCAATGGTGCTGCGGTCGGCCAGTATCACATGCATCTCGGAGGTGTGACCGTCATGCAGGACTTCCAGCGTAATGGTCGCGCCGGGCGGCAGCTTGTGCAAGGCGTCGCGCAGATCCTCGGCATCTTTCATCTTCTTGCCGTCCAACTGCAGGATCACGTCCTTCGGCTTCAGGCCCGCCTTGCCGGCAGGCGCGTCGTGGTCCACCGCGGCAATCGCCACTCCCGCTTTACCGGGCACCTGCAGCTTTTCGCGCTGCTGCGGTGTCAGGTTTTCAAAGTTCACACCAAGATATCCGCCGGCATTTCTGCTGCGCAGACCCGCGCCCTCGCCGGTAGCAGCGGCCGCATGGGCAAAAGGCAGCGCGGTAAGCGCCGCCAGCGCGACACACAAGGCGTTCGTCTTGGCAAGAGAGATTTTCATTCGGGCAGCTTGCCGGGCGTGCGGTGAGACAGCCCTCCGGGCGGTCCATCGCAGTGTACCGGCCAGAGGGCTTATCCGGTATTACTCGGTTGGCGGAATCGTCTGCAGCACTTTCAACGACGCCTCGCGCATCTGCGGGTTCGCATCTTCGCTGGCGATTGTGTGCAGTACCATCCGGACGCTGCTGTCGGCGCCAACCGGCTCCAGCATGGCCAGCGCGCGGCTCCGGATGCGCTGGCTGGGATCGTGCATCAGAGACTCCAGCACCGCGTCGCGGATCCTCAAATCCTCGGCAACATAGGGCTCCAGACCATTCAGCGCCATCAGCCGCACGGCGGGGTCGCGATCATAGCGAAGAGCGACCATCAGCGCGGTACGCACCGGCTCGGCCTGACAATCGTGGCCCGCGCGGCACTGGTCCGCCAGCAGACCGACGGAGTCGCTTTGCACATTCGGATCGCCCGCGTCTCCGGTGGCCATCAGCAGCAGCTTGCGTACTTCCGGGTCATCGATTGGGCCTTCAACCGTGGCCGGAACCATTTGATTGAAATGCACCTCAACCATTTTCGTGTTGGGGTGCTGCACAATACCGCTGACGCTCATGACGGCGGGTGTGCCAGCGCTAAATGGCGCCCCCATCTGCGTCCGGGCCGCCTCCGAAGCCGCCCGCTGTGCATTCCAGAGGTGGCCTCCAGCCGCGCCAAGCGCTACGCCAAGTACTGCGAGAGAGGCCGCCATCCCTGGTGCTGCCTTTAACTGTGCGAAAAATCCGTAGAACCCCATCTGGGCGCGCTGCCACAGGCTGGGCGGCGGCAGCATATCCAGGGCATTCTCCAGTCGAATCCGGCTGGACGCCAGAAAGCTTGCCGAAGGCTCTTCCGCCGGCGCAAACGCCATCGCCTGCTTTAGTGTTTCGTAGATGTGCATCTCGGTGCGGCAGTGCTCGCACGTCGCCAGATGCTGTTGGAGACTGTGTGCTGCATCGTCCGGCAGCTCCCCGTAGATTGACTGCACGATGTGTTGCTCGGCAACCGCGCATTTCATGGCCTGCTCCTTAAAATCAATCGCAACGCTTTGCTCCTCGTTCCTTGCCCGCTCTGTCTAACGCAGATCGGCAAGCTGTGACCGCAGCTTGCGCGTGGCCCGGAACAATGTATTTTTTGCCGTCTCTTCCGTGGTGTTCAGCATCTCGCCGATGGTCCGCAGCCGCAGACCCTGGTAGTGCTTGAGCTCAAAGACCGTGCGCTCGCGCGGCGTCAGCTTTTCCAGTGCCGCCTGGATGTAGTTGCCGAGAATTCTTCGATCCAGGTCGCGGCTCGGATTGGCATACGCCCGATCATCGGAGACGTTCGCCATCGTGTCATGCTCTTCTCCGCTCGAATCGACCACGACCGCAGACTCCTCCCGGCGGGTCTTTCGCCGGCGCAGGTGGTCCAGACACAAATTGGTGACGATCCGGTAGATCCAGGTATAGAAGGAGCATTCAAACCGGAAGCTGCCAATGTGCCGGTACGCCTTCAAAAACGCTTCCTGGTGAATGTCCTGCTCGTCGTGGTCCGACCCGGTCAGGTGCAACGCCAGGCGCAGCACGGCCTGGTCGTACTGCCGCACCAGTGCCTCAAAGGCTTCCCGCGAGCCACGTTGCGCTTCGCGGATCAATTCGGCGTCCTGCACCCGCGCTGAACTATCGGCGTACATCGGCTGCCTTGATTGTATGCGCGATCGGGGCTGCGGCGGGGCGAGAGGCCCAAGTGGGTTGAGCGGCAAAACTGCCAGTTTTGGCGGCTCCATGGGTACGTCTCCTCTATGGATAGGACGAACTGGCCCGCAGAAGGTAAGCCGCAGGCAAAACCCGCTACACTGGGCCGGATGACTCCTACCCGCTCCGGCTCCCCAACCAATCTGTTTCCCGTCTCCGCCGAATCCTGGCCCACCGCCTTTACCGACGGCGGTTCGCGCGGCAACCCCGGCCCCGCCGGCTACGGCGTGCTGCTGAAGGACGCAGACGGTCGCACACTGGCGGAGCTGAGCGAGTTTCTCGGCATCCAGACCAACAACTTCGCGGAATATTCGGCCATGCTGGCGGCGCTGGACTACGCCATCGAGCACAAGCTGGAGCGTCTGCACGTCATTTCGGACTCCGAGCTGATGGTGAAGCAGATGCGCGGGCAATACCGGGTGCAGAGCCCCGATCTTCGCCCCCTTTATGAAGAGGCCAAACGCCGCACTGCCCGGCTGTCCGGCTTTCGCATCGAACATGTCTTGCGCGGCAAAAACAAGCGCGCCGACGAGCTGGCGAACCAGGCCATGGACCGCGGCATGAAACGGCCGTCGCGCCCGCCGGGCCCCGAGGGCGCACAGGTCTTGCAGCCCGCGGCGCCCGCCAGGCCGACCGTCCGCCCGCTGCGTGGTATTGTCCGTGAGGGCAAGATCGCGCTGCTCGAGGGCTCCATCCCCGAGGGCACCCTCGTGCTGGTCATGCCGGAAAAGGCGCTGCGGTCGCCGTCGAACACGTCCTCCTAAGCAGGGAATCTGCTGTTGCCCTTGCTTTTGTTCTTGCCCTTGCCTTTGCCTTTCTTGCTGTCATCCCCGCAGGGGATCTGCTGTTGCCCTTGCTGTTGCCCTTGCTGTTGTTCTTGCCCTTGCTATTGCCTTTCTAGTTGTCATCCCCGCAGGGGATCTGCTGTTGCTTCTGTTTTTTCTTTTGTTCTTGCCTTTGCCTTTGCCTTTCTTGTTGTCATCCCCGCAGGGGATCTGCTGTTGCCCTTGCTTTTGTTCTTGCCTTTGGCCTTTCTTGTTGTCATTCCCGC
>JAJXUS010000268.1 GCA_021782675.1 Acidobacteriota bacterium | reverse complement strand
AGCGACTGTACGGCCTTCAGCACTCGTTTGCGGGTGTCCGGCGCATTGGGCCGGGTGTTGTTCAGGACATGCGAGACAGTGGTGATGGAAACATTGGCCGCTTTCGCGACATCGTGCATGGTGACGGTCATGCGATCTTCCTGGCGCCAACGGATTCTGCCGGTGAGAGAGCAGCCGCGCAGCGGACCAGACGTCCGAACGCGACAGACCTGAGCCTGGCTGGAGCGACGCGTGTGGTCTTTATATCAAGCGCCTGGTAGTTCTCCCGATAAATAATCTTCTTTGGCGTATAAATTTATCGAACGCGCAAACGATTGCGGCCGCTATTTCCGGGGCTCATGGCTTTGCCCGGGACTGGTCGCGGCGTGGCGTTGCGCCAGAAGCTTCCCGCAGATGCCCCGCTCCCGCGCAGCGGCGGCGGGCTGTCCAAGCATGCTGTAGGCGGTGCCTAAGACAAAGTGCGCCTGGGCATCGGACGGGTCCACCTGGGTTGCATGCTGCAAGGGCGTTACCGCTTTCGCAGGCTGGTTAAGATGAATTTCGCACTGCCCAAGGTCCAGCAGTGCTGAGAGATAGTCAGGGTTGGCCGCGATCGCCGCCTGCAGATACGGGACGGCCTGCGCCTGCTGATTTTCGCGGCGCAGAATTTTGCCCATCATGTAGTTGGAGATGGGGTCATCCGGATGTTGCGCCAGTTCTGCGAGAAACTCCTGCCTGGCCTGGGAAACGCGGTGCATTCGCCAGTCGATCAGGCCTAGACTGGAATGTGCTCCCGGATACTTCGGGTCGGCCGCAAGTGCGGCTGAAAACTCTTTATAGGCATCGTCCTCTCTGGCCGTCAGGTCGTAGGCCAGACCCAGCATGTAATGCGCGGGCGCCGAGTTGGGATTGATCGTCATGATGCGATCAAACACGCTGGTTACGCCTTTGTAATTTTTGGCGCGCCAGTACGCTTTTCCGAGGAGATCCAACGTCTGAGTATCGCTGGGCTGGATGCGGCTGGCCTGCTCCAGGTACTGCGCTGCTTCTGCATATCGATTGAGGGCAAAGAGATCGACGCCGGTCAGTTCCAGCGACTGGAGTGTTGGTGACGCCTTTGCGGACGATTCCAGATACGGCAGCGCGTCCGCGTACCTTTGCGCGCGGAAGTAAGCGATCCCCAGGTTGCGGCGCGTGATGGCATTCCCGGGTTGCAACCGGAGGGCGCGGTCGTAGACCCTGATCGCCTGCGGCTCCTTGCCCTGCCGCGCCAAAGCAATCGCGAGATCATTGAGAATCTGGATCGACTGAGGGTCCATTCGCAAGGCCTGCTGAAAATCCTGCTCGGCCCGGGCATTATCGCCATCGCGGAGAGCCTGCGTTCCGTCTACCAACAGGGATTGCAGGGCGCGGGCATTGTTGGCAGCCGGCGAGGTGCCAGGTGGGGCCTGTCCCCACGCGGCATCGAGCAAGCCGCAGATAACGATAACGCAAAGAAAAGCACGGCGCAGCCCACCTGTTTTCTCAAGGGTACGTGGCATGACGTTCTTCCCCATCGTGGCTTTCAGAATCATCCCACACTCGGCAGCGGACCACATTTTGGCGGGGTTATCCACTTCTCCCAAGGTTTTTGTTGACAATCAAGCAGCCCAGCCATTAGCGTGGATTTCCATTAGACGCAAACGTTTGCTTCCGTTTGCTACCCACCGCTCAGTTAAATATTTTTGTGAGGTCTCACCGGAATGTCACTACGAAAGATTCTCATCGCAACGATGACCGTCTTGCTGCTGATGCTTCCAACCGGGATACATGCCCAGGAACTGCAAGGAACGCTTACCGGTACCGTGACCGATAAGACCGGTGCGGTTGTATCGGGCGCCACGGTGGCAGTCCAGGAAAATGGCGTAAATGGGTCCTCACGCACCATTCAGACGAATTCGCGCGGCGGATACACGATTACGCACATTCCAGCCGGCACATACACCCTGACGGTGACGGCTCCTGGTTTTCAGACGTATACAGCCTCGAACGTCACGCTGTATGTTGCGCAGATACGCAGCGTCGATGCGCAACTGCAGCCCGGCTCCGTGAACCAGACCGTCACGGTGCGCCAAAGCTCGGTATCTTTGGACACTACGACCAGTGCACTGGCCGGCACCATCTCCGGCAAGCAGGTGCGGGAATTACAGTTGAACAACCGGAATTTTGAGCAGTTGGTGACCCTGCAAACCGGCGTAGTAAGCGCTCTGCCCAGTCTGGTCGGTTTCGGCCTGAGCAACACCGATCAAGTCTTCGTCAACGGCGCACGCGGCTCGGCCAACAACTGGACGGTCGATGGCGCCGACATTAACGATAGCGGTTCCAATCTGACGCTGCTCAACGTTCCAAGTGTTGACTCCATTCAGGAGTTCACGCTGGAACGCAGCACCTATGACGCGGAGTACGGACGCAGCGGCGGCGGTCAGATCCTGGTGGAAACACGCTCGGGAACCAGCTCTTTTCATGGCGCGGCGTATGAGTTTGACCGCAATACCGCATTCAACGCCAATAGCTATTTCAACAAGCAGTCCGGCTTACCACGCGCTGTCCAGCACTACAACGATTACGGATTCGCCATCGGCGGTCCGCTATACATTCCAAAGGTCTACAACACCGCGAAGAATAAAACATTCTTCTTCTGGTCGGAAGAGTGGCGCAAGAACAGCAATCCGGTCACGGCGAGTGTGACACCGCCCAGCAACGCGGAGCTGAACGGTGTCTTCCCGGGAAATATCGTAAATACCGCTCCGGCTGGATGCGCGACCTACGATCCGGCGTCGCAGACCACGACATTAAATCCCACGTGCTACAGCAAGAATTCCCAGGTTTACCTCAAGAACCTTTACGACAACTTCCCTGCCAACAACCCCAACGGCCAATATGTTTTCTCCTATTCTCAGTTGGCCAATACGCGGGAAGACCTGGTCCGCCTGGACTACAACATCAACGAGAAGTTGCACTTCTTCGGTCGTGCAATCCAGGACGAGACGCCGGAAAACTTCCCGCAAGGCCTCTTCGCCGGCTCGAACTTCCCTGGAGTTGCCGCAGCATCGGTGAATGCTCCTGGGCAGAACGTGGTCGGAAACCTTACGTGGACAATTTCGCCGCGGATGGTGAATGAAACGGAGTTTGCCTTCTCGCAGGGCGAGATTTCGGCAAATTTTGTACCGGGCAGCATCGTCAACAATCCGGCAGTCTCCAAGGATCTGACCAACAATACGGAGTACACCGATCCGTACGGCCGCATCCCGAATATCTCCATCAATAACGTTCAGGGTCTTGCATCTGGCGTCGATCCCTACACGGAACGAAATCTGGACCGCACCATCTTCGACAACTACTCGGTGACGATCGGTCGCCATACGATCCGTGCAGGCGCCACAGCCTCCTGGATGGTGAAGACGGAGAACGCCTCTTCCGGAGCGGCAAATTTTCACTTCACCAGCTTCTCCAACTTTTTGTTGGGCAAGGCGCTACAGTACACCCAGTCCAGCAAAGACACCATTCCGGATCTGCATTACACCAATTTCGAAGCGTACATCCAGGATGACTACCATGTAGCGCCAAATCTTACCTTGAATCTTGGTCTGCGTTACAGCTACTTCCCTTCGCCGTCGGATAACAATGACACGCTGGTCAACTTCGATCCGCTGCTCTTCAACCCAGCGAAAGCGGCAATTATTGATAGCTCAGACGGCACAACGAGCGCGACTGCCGGAAACTTTGTCCCCGGGCAGGGCGTGACGCCGGCAACATATGCCAATGGCCTGATCTTCCCGACGGGAAAGACCTGCGCCACGGCCCAGTCCATTGCGCCAACGGCAAGCTGCTCCCCGTACGGCAAGCACGTCAATCCGGACCCAAAGACCAACTTTGCACCGCGTGTCGGATTCGCCTATAGTCCATCGATGGATTCGAAGATTGCGATTCATGGTGGATTCGGAATTTTCTATGACCGCATGCTGAACGGCATCTGGGAAGACAACGCCTTCTTCGATCCCCCGCTGGTCCAGACCGCAACCATCACAAATACGAGCTTCGACAATCCGCTCTCTGGAACAGTCAGCACGCCACTAGGAACTCGTTGAAATAGGTACC
>JAJXUS010000267.1 GCA_021782675.1 Acidobacteriota bacterium | reverse complement strand
CAAATGGTCAGAATAAGCTGAGCTTTCACCTGCGCAGCGGTATGCAGGTGGATGTGCGGCTGCTGCAGCGTGCCAGCTACGGCGCGGCACTCCAGTACTTCACGGGATCGCAGGCCCACAATGTGACCCTGCGGCAGCGGGCGCTGCGCATGGGCTACACGCTGAATGAATACGCGCTGGCGCGGCTGGACGACGGCAGCGTGGTGGCTGCGGCGACCGAGGAAGATGTCTATGCGGCGATGGGGCTGGGGTGGATTCCGCCCGAGCTGCGGGAAAACCGTGGTGAGATCGAGGCCGCCGAAGCGCACCGGCTGCCCGCGCTGATCGAAGCAGCCGACATTCGCGGCGATCTGCACGTCCACACCAGCGAGACCGATGGGCGCAATTCGATTCGCGAGATGGCGGAAGCGGCGCTGACGCGCGGATACGAATATCTGGCCATCACGGACCACTCGAAAAATCTCGCTATGGTGCGCGGCCTGGATGAGGCGCGGGCGCTCGAACACATTCGCCGCATCCGTGAGGTGGAGCGCGAGATGGAGGGCCGCATCCGCATCTTTGCCGGCATTGAGGCGGACATTCTGGCAGACGGGGCGGTCGATCTGGATGACGAGGTTCTGGCGCAGATGGAGATCGTTATCGCCAGCGTGCACTCGCATTTCAGCCAGCCAACAGAGCAGATGACGGAGCGAATGTTGCGTGCGATCGAAAATCCCTATGTGCGCATCCTGGGCCATCCGACCGGCCGGCTGCTGCTGAAGCGCGAGCCGTATGCGCTGGACCTCGAGCGGGTGCTTGCGCGCTGTGCGGCCCTCGGGGTGGCGGTGGAGCATAACGCCCACCCGGACCGGCTGGACCTGAGCGACCGCCATCTGGTGCGGGCGCGGGAACTGGGCTGCTCCGTGGTGGTAAACACGGATGCGCACCATACTTCGCATTTCGAAAAGATTCGCTTTGGCGTCCTTCAGTTACGGCGTGCATGGCTGGGGCGGAACGATGTGCTGAATACGATGAGCGCCGATGTTCTGTTGAAAAGTCTGCGGCCGCGCTCCTGAAGGGAAGAGGAGATTTGAAACTTTGATGTTTTGAATCAGCGGATTGCGCGTACACTGCAGGGGTATGAGCAGCCCCGTATTTCCATCCTCCGGCGCCGGTTCCCCAGAGATTGCGCAGGTTGAGGAGCCAGGGTCCTGGCGCTCACTCATCGTTCCCGCAATCGTTGTCATCGTCGGGCTGGGCATCGCCTGGGCGCTCTTCGCGCATTACGGCAAAGACAAGCCGGACGCCTCGGGCACAATTCTTAGTCAGCGGGTGTACCCCGTGGTTGTCGATCCCGGCACACAGCCGACCGATCAGGGAATGGCCGGTGACGCGGAGCCGCAGCAGAATGAGGTGCTGCTGCTGGTGGACGCGCGGGTGACCAACATCAGCCATCGGCCCATCACCCTGTTCGACATGGTGGCCAATGTGAAAGTGGATGGACAGGATAACCAGAGTGTCGCCGCGCTGCCGGAAGATATCGATCGCGCGTTCCAGGCTTTTCCGGATCTGGCTTCTTCGCGAACCCAGCCCTTGCTGCGGCATCAGACCATCGCTCCGGGTCAGTCTTTGCAGGGTCTGATGGTCTTCAGCTATCCCTGGAGCCAGCAGCAGTGGGACAAGCACACGGCCGCAAATATCACGGTCAGCTTTCAGGACGCCCGCTCGGTGGTCATTCCGCTCCACTAGGAACGGCTGCCTCGAACTCTCCGGCTGCAGTTCCCTGACCGGGTAACCCGAACAGCCGTTCCTGGGCTGCGCAGCCCTTGCGCCGCGTAAAAACGGCTGCGCCCAGTAAAATTAGGAGATGAGCACGACCGTATCCGCTGACGTCGTCATTGCAGGATCGGGCATCATCGGCCTTTCGCTGGGGCTGGAACTGCTGCGCCGCGGCGCCTCTGTGGTGGTGCTGGAGCGCGACGTGGCGATGCGGGGCGCGTCCTGGGCCGCCGGTGGGATGCTGGCCGCGCGCGATACAGAAAATCCGGCGAAGCTGTCGCCGCTCGCCCTGCGCAGCGCCGAACTTTACCCGGAATATCTGGCGGCGATCACCGCTGCTTCCGGCCTGCCCATTCCAATCCGCACGCGGTGCACGCTGCATCCTTTGCCCGCGCTGCCGGGGGTTGTTGCGGCTTCGGCGGCGCAGGTTGCTGAACTGGCGCCTGGCCTGCCGCCTGAAGGGTGTGCGCTTGCGTTGCTGGAAGAGGACAGTCTGGATCCGCGCGATCTCTGCATCGCCCTGCCCCGGGCGTTTGCAGCTTTAGGAGGCAGACTTCTGGAGCACACGGAACTACTCCGCGTCACTGACGAAGGGACGCATCTGACGGTAGAGACGAACCAGGGCGAAGTGCGCGCAGCGCATGTGGTGGACTGTCGCGGCGCATCGGCCGGGGATTGTTTCGGCGAAAGTGTGCCGGTGTTTCCGGTGAAGGGACAGATGGTGAACGTCGCGCTGGCGCCGGAGCGGTTGGGCTGCGTGATCCGGACACAGGCGTTTTACGCAATCCCGCGCGGGGACGGCCGGGTGACGGTAGGCGCGACGGTCGAGAAGAATGGTTTTGATCGCACGGTAGAGCCGGACAAGATTCGCGGCATTCTCGCGATTGCGGGGGAGGCGTTGCCGGAGTTGGTGCAGGCGCGGGTGCTGGAGAGCTGGGCCGGGCTGCGGCCGGGCACGCCGGACGAGCTGCCGGTGCTGGGCGCATCGAATATGCGCAATGGCTGGTATGCCACCGGCCACTATCGCAATGGCATTCTGCTGGCCCCGGCGACGGCGCGCGTGCTGGCGCAACTGATTGCCGGAGAACCGCCCGACGTGACAGTCAAAGATTTTTCACCGCAGCGATTTGCCAAAAGCGCTGAAACTGCGTCGAAAGAGTGCAGGATGGTGATCTTTGACCATGCCGGCGTGGCTGACCGCCTGTGACAGAGTCCGCCCGCTGGGATATAACGGAAAGTCGGCCATTTGAGCGGAAGCGGCCGGTCAGGAACGGTCCGGCCACATCTTCCGCGACATCTTCTGGAGAGCAAAACATGGCAAGTACGGGCGTTTCCCGCGGGTTGGAGGGCATTGTTGCGGCGCACTCCGGCATCTGCTGGATTGACGGTGACGCTGGTGTGCTGGCGTACCGTGGCATAGACATTCACGAGTTGGCGCAGAAGTCCACGTTCGGTGAAACCGCGTACCTGCTGTGGTTTGGCACGCTGCCGACGGCGGCGGAGCTGACGGAGTTCCGCAGAAAGCTGGCGGAGGGCCGCGTGCTGCCGCCTGAAATCCTTCGCATGCTGGAGTCGCTGCCGCGCCATGCGGCGCCCATGGAGGTGCTGCGCACGGCGGTCTCTGCGCTGAGCCTCTACGACGCCGATGAAAAGGACAACTCGCACGATGCGAACGTCCGTAAGAGCTTCCGGCTGACCTCCCAGATCGCGATGATCGTCGCCGCATACGACCGAATTCGCAAGGGAAAGCCCGTAATCCAGCCCGATCCTTCCCTGTCCCATGCAGGGAATTTTTTATGGATGCTGAACGGCGAGAAGCCTTCGCCGACAGCGGAGCGCGCACTGGACGTTGCCCTGATCCTGCATGCCGATCATGAGTTGAACGCTTCAACCTTCGCCGCGCGTGTCATCGCAGCGACCTTGTCCGACATGCATTCGGCCATCACTGGAGCGCTGGGCGCGTTGAAGGGGCCGCTCCATGGGGGCGCCAATGAAGCGGTGATGCGGCTGTTGTTCTCCATCGACAAGGAAGGCGCGGACCCGGTCGATGTCGTTTCGAGAATGCTGGCGGAGAAGAAGAAGGTCTCCGGCTTTGGCCATCGCGTGTACCACACGGAAGATCCGCGAGCGACGCATCTGCGCCGCATGTCAGAGGACCTGGGCCGGGCCAGCGGCAATCCCAAGTGGTTTGAGATGTCGCGCAAAATTGAGCTTTACGTGAACAAGGAAAAGAAGCTGAATGCGAACGTAGATTTTTATTCGGCTTCCACCTACACCACGCTCGGCATCGATGTGGATCTGTTCACCCCCATCTTCGCCATCAGCCGCATCGCCGGTTGGGCAGCGCATGTGATAGAGCA
>JAJXUS010000266.1 GCA_021782675.1 Acidobacteriota bacterium | reverse complement strand
AGTCCTTTAGATCGGGGCTTATTGGCTCGTGCGTGCCGGCGATTGCGGCACGCACAAACATTGCGCCTCCCCGGACGAAGAATTTCCACCACAGCCTGCGCGCTTCCTCCAGAGCTTGCGGCCGAAAAGGGCTCACCGAAAATCCGCGGCGCTGGAGGGCCTGCACGGCGGCTTGCACGGCCTGGCGCGTTTCGCGGGTGACGGGTACTTGGCCGTCGTCTTCAAAGTAGCCAATGGGGAGTTCCCTTGCGTCCTCGAGGCTGCAGCGCCGCAGCGGCACCGGGCTGGCGTGCGGATCATCGGGCGATGGACCGCTGACGGTCTCGAAGAGGAGGGCGATGTCGGCTATGGTGCGGGCCATGGGGCCGATGGCTCCCAGAATCGCGAACGGGCCGAAACACGGCGGTTCATGGTCAAACGCGGGAATGCGGCCAGGCGTTGGCTTGAGCGAGCATATGCCGGTGAAGTGCGCGGGCACGCGGACCGAGCCGCCGCTGTCGCTCCCAAAGCCTGCAGCCGAGAGACCGGCTGCGATAGCGGCAGACTCCCCGCCGCTGGAGCCGCCGGCGGTGACGGCGAGGTTCCAGGGATTGGCGGTGCGGCCGTGCAGCAGGTTGTCCGACTCGTAGGCCATAAGGAATTCAGGACAGTTGGTGGTGCCGAGAATGATGGCTCCGGCAGCGCGCAGCCGCGCAACCACAACGGCGTCGTGCGTGGCGATGGAATCGCGTCGCAGATGGCTGCCAATCGAGCAGTGGCTGCCCGCCACTGGAATGGAGGATTTGATGGTCAGCGGCAGGCCGGCCAAGGGTCCGCGCTGCACTTTGGACATTTCGACGCGCCGCGCCTGTTCGCGAATCTGCTCCGCATCCCACGCAACGATTGCGTTCAGCGAAGGGTTCAACGCTGTGATCGCGCGTAAGTGCTCTTCCGCGAGTTCCAGCGGCGAAATCTGCCGCTTGCGCAGCATCGCGAGCTGCTCAACAGCAGACTGAAGGTTCACGGACCTCACTGGCCGGCCTGTGGACCCATCCCCGCGTGCACGGCTGGCGTTGAGGGAGCTGCGGGTGTCATCGGCACCGCGCCCTTGGGCACATAGTGGAACCGATACGTCTGCGGGCTTTCGCCGGAGTTGTAGCGGCCGTTCCACTGCAACTGGTAGCGCAGTTTACGCGGCGTGAGAGCTTCGCCATGTGCAGGCGAATACGGATAGGCCGGCATTCCGTGGAATGGCATCTCGCCCACAGAGAACGGCGAGGCTTCGTGGAAGTCCATATCCTTCACGAAGCCGTTGGCGTAAAAGAAATAGTCGCGGCGCCAGTTGGCGGGCAGCGGAGGCAGAGAGCGCGCGTTGAATTCGGCATCCAGATCTTCGCCGGTGCCGAAGATGACGAACTGATCATCGATCTTTTGCAGCAGAGGCGTCACGCTGCCATAGCGCGTGTACTGCCCGCGCTGGTGTGCAAATGGCCCGGTCTGGCTCACCTGGTCGTAGAGATACGTCAGGTCTCCCGGAGTCTTGCCTTCAATCTGCTGCGGGTACCCGCGAAACTCCAGCGTTGACGCGGCCAGCGGCACATCGGACTCCCGCACGCTGCGGGAGAGATCCGGGCCGTTGTCGATCGCGATCTGATCCCAGTAGATTTGCAGATTGGTCCGCATGCGCAGCCGGTGCACGCCCGTGGGCAGCCTGCCTGTCAGGTCGACCGTGATGGTACGCGGCAGGCCCGCCGGAAATCCCATGTCCTGCAGGATGGTCTTCCACGAGCCGTCCGCCATCTGTGCCTGCAGCACCGGCGGCTGCGGCGTAAGACCGGCCTGCCAGGCCGCGTACATGGATGAGGCGCTGAAATACTCAATGTATCCGGTGAGCAGCAGGTGCAGTGGATGCGCCGCCGTCCACGGGCCGATGTCCATGGTGAGCGTGTGCGGACTGGTAAAGCCTGCGTAGGGCAGCACTTTGAAGTCGCGTACGTAGCGATGGTCCGGCTGTGCGAGGAGTGGCAGCACGTTGTGGCCGCCGTTATCCCAGGCGGCCATCAGGGGGCGCGATTGACTCGCGACGATGACGCGCGACCGCACGAAGGGTGGCTCGCTCAGGAATCGCTCATTGGGGTAGACTTCCGTTCCGGCGGGATGATCGACCGCGACCAGGCGAATCTGGTCGATGTAGTTCACCTCTTCCATCGGTTCCCCAAAGCGGACGCTTAGGTATCCGTTGCGCGGACGGAAATGCGCGCCGTCAATCTTGATCCACTCGTCGGGATCGGGTGTATTGGTCGTCGTCGGGGATGTCCAGTGTCCGACGACGGCCGCGCCGATCACATCGGAAACAAAACGGTACCGCGTTCCGTCCCACGCAAAGAGAGTGGGGCATGAACTTCCGCGACGGTCGAGTTCCTGAATGGTGTGCGCTTGATCGGCGGCAATATTCAGTTCATCCTGCAAAACGCCGGTCGGCCACAGCATGCGCACAATGTCGACGTGCTTCTCGCTCCCGAGGCCGGCGAGAATCTCAGGTGCGCTCTGGCCCATGTACCCCGATGCGCCGGGAATCTCCCACTTCTGCCAGAGATTGCCAGCGTAGATCTCGACCTTTGTTCCAATGGCGGATTTGTTGTCGGCGAGACCGTGGAGCGTGAGCCGCAGCCAGTGGTTGCGATTGCCGCCATCGTTGCGCAACAGCGTGGGCGGCGCGTCCTGCCGGGTCACAATTAAATCGGCATCGCCGTCCTCGTCAACGTCTGCCACCAGCAGCGAACGTGCGTTGCCGAAGGTTGCGTCCGCAAGGCCGACCTGGCGGGTGACATCTGCGAAGCCTTTCGGGCCCAGATTGCGAAGGATGCGAACCTGCGAACCCTTGGGCGTATCGACCAGCACGGCCAGGTCAATCCATCCGTCGTTATCGAAGTCGATGGGTGCAAGACCCCAGCCGCGCGTCGCATCCGTAACAGGCAGCGGCACGCGCTCAAAGCGCTTTCCATCGACATTGCGCCAGAGCGTCACGCCGGGGCTGCCGGAATGCGTCAGCGCGACATCCATCCAGCCATCTTTATTAAAGTCGAGCGTGGTGACTCCCGTTGTGCTGGGAAGAGTGTTGTCGGTGTAGAGCGGGGACGCGCGAAACTTCCCCTCGCGCGGATTTGCATAGAAGGTTGGCGCGGACTGACCGGTCACCAGGAGATCGACCGCGCGATCATCATTGAGATCCGACAAGATGGCATTTTGGGTGGCAGTCGTGCCGCCGAGCGCTGTTGGCGCGGTCCAGTTCGTAAATTTTCCGTTGCCGTCGTTGCGCCACAGCACATTCGCCGCAGGCGATCCGGCCATCGGTCGCCCGGTCACAAAGAGATCGAGGTCGCCATCATGATCGAAGTCGACAAAGGTCAGACCGGCCGGTTGATTGGCCGGCGTAATTCCGGCGCTCTGCGTGACATTCGTAAACTTTCCGTGGCCCAGGTTACGGAACAGGAGAACGCGGTCGCTCAGGGAGACGGCGAGGTCCGTTCGATTGTCGTTGTCGAAGTCTCCGGTCGTGCAGGCGATACCATCGCCCTTCGCCTGCAGACCGAAGGACGAAGCGGGCTCCTGCTCAAACTTTCCATCGCCGAGGTTGCGGTAGACATCGATCGCTTGCTCGCCTGAACGCATAACGATTACGTCCAGGCGGCCGTCGCCATCGACATCGAGCAGGCAGCCGCCGGAACCCGCGCGATCATCCAGCTTTGCCGTTGGGGACGCAGCCGTGGATGCGGCCAATGGCTGTACAGCGAACCGCACCGGAATCATGGCTCCGGCCGCCGGTGGAGATGTGCGGATGGATTGCGCCATCGAAAGAGCGCCCATTTCGCCATAAGCGCGGGTCATGGGCGAGCCAATCTTCTCACTGGTGATTGTCCGGAAGCGCTGGAACGCCACTTTCGCGGCGGCCCCATTGCCGGTGTGCTCTTCAGCACGGGCCAGACCGAATTCGGCCGAAGCATGATTTGGATTCAGCGCAAGGGCACGCTGAAACTCATGGGTAGCCTTGGCAAAATCGCCAGCCTGCATATAGGTGGCGCCGAGCAGGTAATGGGCATCGGCGTTGGCAGGCGCTAATTGGACCGCGTGAGAAAAATCAGCGATCGTGCCGGGGTTAT
>JAJXUS010000265.1 GCA_021782675.1 Acidobacteriota bacterium | reverse complement strand
ACTCGAGCTGGCGCAGCCCTCCATCCTCCACGCGCCCACTGATGCGGTCTCCACCGTAGCGGCCCAGGGCCAGCTCGGCCTCGGCGGCACCTATTACGCATCGAACGGCAACAACGACTACCCTGCCGCGGCCTTCTTCAAGCAGGGCTTCCTGCGCTATCACTTCGGCGCGCCGCAGAAGAGCCTCCGCCTGGGCCGCTTCGAGTTTTTTGAGGGACTGGAGATCGAGCAGAAGAATCCGCAACTGGCGTGGCTGCAGGCCAATCGCGTGTCGCAGCGGCTGATCGCAAACTTCGGATTTACCAATGCGCAGCGCAGCGTGGACGGCATCGAAGGCCACTACGGCGGGCCGGGATGGGACCTGGTCGCCGCCGCCGCCCGCTCCGATCAGGGCGTCTTCAACATGAACGGCAATCCTGAGCTGAACGTGGACTTTCAGTATCTGGCGCTAACGCGACAGGAAGCCAACCAGCACGTGCTGTGGCGCGCCTTCGCAATGGGCTATCACGACGGACGCACAGGGCTGACGAAGACCGACAATCGCCCGCTGACGGTGCGGTCCGCGGATCACCAGAACATTCGCATCGGCACCTATGGCGGCGACCTGATGGCCGCGATCCCCGCTGGGCCGGGCACACTGGATCTCATGTTCTGGGGAGCCGTCCAGAATGGAAAATGGGGCCCGCAGAACCACAGCGCGAATGCGGCCGCCGTAGAAGGCGGATACAAGTTTGGCGCGCAGACCGCCGCCCCGTGGCTGCGCGGCGGATGGTGGCGCTCCAGCGGCGATAACAATCCGAGCGACAACACCCACAATACCTTCTTTCAGATGCTGCCCACGCCGCGCCTGTATGCGCGCCTGCCCTTCTACAACCTCATGAACAGCACCGACGACTTTGTGCAGGTGATGGACACGCCGATCAAGCGCGTGGCCCTGCGCGCGGACCTGCACTGGCTGCAGCTCACCTCTGCCCAGGACCTCTGGTACCAGGGCGGCGGCGCGTTCGACAACAAGGTCTTCGGTTATGTGGGAAGGCCCGCGAACGGCCACTCCTCATTCGCCTCCGTGCCCGACATCAGCGCCGACTGGCAGGCGACCAGGACGCTGGCATTGAACTTCTACTATGCGTATGCGCAGGGCAAGAGTGTCGTCGCCGCCATCTATCCCGCTGACCACAACATGAATTACGGATACGTTGAACTCGTCTATCACTGGGGAGTGCCGCAACGAGCAGCAGCCAAGCCGTAAAGCCCGCATCTTTACCGGCGCGGCCGAGTCCATCCGGCCTCCGCCGTCAGGCCAGGGTAGCCAGCGGCCGCCCGCGATCCGTGCGGAGCGTGGGCACAGCCGCCAGCAGGCTCTGCGTGTACGTGTGTTGCGGTGCCGTCAGCACGCTTCCGGTCGCGCCCGTCTCCACTACTTCGCCGTAACGCAGCACCGCGATGCGGTTCGCCACCTGGCCCACCACCGCAAGATCGTGCGAGATAAACAGCATCGCCATCCCGTGCTCGCGCTGCAGCCGCATCAACAGCTCCACAATCTGCGCCTGCACCGTTACATCCAGCGCCGTCGTCGGCTCATCGGCGATCATCAGGCGCGGTCGATGCATCAGCGCCATGGCAATCAGAATCCTCTGCCGCTGCCCGCCGGAAAATTGATGCGGATACTCTCCGTACCGCCGCTCCGGCTCCGGAATTGAGACCGACTCGAGCGCCGCAATCGCCCGCCTCCGCGCCTCCCTCCGCGTACAGGGACCGTCATGCGCCAGTGCGCACTCGGCCACCTGACGCCCAATCGTCATCACAGGATTCAGCGCCGTCATCGGCTCCTGAAAGATCATCGCGATCTCGCGCCCGCGCAGTTGCCGCAATCGGCGCGCACCCTGCTGCAACAGGTCGATAGGCTCCGCGCTCTGGGTCGCACCATGCCACAAAATCTGCCCCGATACAGTAGCGGCCTTATCCAGCAGCCCCGGAATCGCCAGCGCCGTCGCGCTCTTGCCCGAGCCCGACTCGCCGACCAGGCCCAGCACTTCGCCCTCATCCACCGCCAGGTTCACTCCACGCACTGCCTCGGTCGCGCCAAAGCGAATGCGCAGGTCTCTGATCTCCAGCAGCGCGGGCATACGCTCATCCTAAAGCATCTCTGGAAATGCGGCAGACCCGAGACCCAACCGCAAAATCAACTCGACCCACAGGCAGCGGCGACATCGTTCGATCTCAAAAGGCCGCGCCGCTCGCTTACAGGTGAATCCACCCCGCGCGAATCAGCGCCAGCGAGCCCGTCGCCACCACAATCCACAGTAGGATCCCCTGCAGCAGAGGCCGCACTCCCACCTCGCGCAGCGTCTCCTTTGACAGGCCGGTGCCAATCAGAAACAGCGTCACCGTCAGCCCGATGATGCCCAGGTGCTTCATCTCCGCATACGCAGGGCGAAGCGCAGGCAGGTATGTGTTGGCCACCGCCGCCAGACAGAAGAAGACAATAAACCACGGCCATTGGATGCGAGCATCGCTCTTGTTCAGCGCCGATGTGCCCAGCGACATCGGCACAATCCACAGTGCCCGCGCCAGCTTCACCGTGGTGCCCACCGCCAGCGCCACCGCACCGTACTTTGCCGCCGCGCCCACCACGGAGCTGGTGTCATGAATCGCCAGCGCCGACCACAGCCCAAACTGCGTCTGCGTCAGGTGCAGCAGATGGCCGATCGCCGGAAACGCCAGCAGAGCCGCGGAGTTCAATACAAACACCGTTCCGAGTGACACGGCAATCTCTTCCTCCGTCGCATTGGCAATCGGCGCCACCGCGGCAATCGCGCTCCCGCCGCAAATCGCCGTCCCCGCCGCAATCAGAAACGACACACGCTTCTTCACCGCCAGCACCTTGCCCAGCGCCCACCCCAGCGTCATGGCAAACGTAATGCTGATGGCTGTGTAGAGAAATCCAGAGCGGCCCACACGCAACACCTGTTCGAGATCCATGCCAAAGCCAAGCCCCACCACGGACACCTGCAGCAGCAGCTTTGACAGCCGCCTCGCATCCAGATGGTAAGGGTGAACAAACGTGAAGCCGTAGATGAGCCCTGTGACAAGAGCCAGCGGCGGCGAAAGCAGCCCGCTGGCGGCGATAATCAGACCGGCAAAAAAGATATTCTTGGACACACCCTCAGAATGGCCGACATTGCGCTCTGCGTCCAAGCAGAAGTTCTCATGGGCGATTTGCCCTGCTTATGCGCCGCGTCTCTCGGCCGTTGCCGCTTCATCCTTCGCTGCATCCCAGGTCCTTTCAGCCGTCTCGCGCTCGTCACAGCGGGAATGCCCGCCAAGTTCTATCCTTCCGCTTATCAATCCGCTCCCGTTGTTCCGCAGCGCGAGCCGCACGAACCGCCGTCCCGGCTCGTCTGAAAATTATTTCCGCAACCCATGTAACGAATCCCCGCAGAGGTGGCTTTAATGAGCTGCATGAACACCACAAGGACATCTCCTCTCTTCCGCCCGTGGCGGCGTCCTGCTCTGACCCGCGCGCTCGTCCTTGCGCTGGCCGCTCTGGTCGTTGCCGCCTCCGCGTGGGACCCCGCCGCGGCCCGCGCTCAGGCGCAAGAGCCGCTCACACTCCGGCAGGCCATCCAGCAGGCCCTGGGCCAGAGCCCCGATGCGGCCATTGCCCGCGCCGGCACGCTCGAGGCCAGGGCCGGCGCGTCGCTCGCCCGAACCATGCTGTTGCCCCAGCTCAGCTTCACTGAGGACATCTCCCGCGGTGACGACCCCGTCTACGTCTTTGGATCGCGCCTCCGCCAGCAGCAGTTCACCCAGGCCAGCTTTGCTCTGAACGCACTCAACAAGCCTCAGCCCATCGGCAACTTCGCCACCCGATTCAGCGGCCAGTGGCTGGCGTTTGACTTCTTCAAAACGCAACGCACCATCCGCAGCGCGGATCAGATGCGCCAGAGCGCCGCATCCGGCGCACAGGCCGTCAATCAGAAGATCGTCCTCGACGTCGTCGCAGCCTACCAGGCTATCCTCTATGCCGAGCGCCAGGTTGACGTTGCCCAGCACGAGCAGGACACCGCCGCCGCCCTGCTCAGCTCCGTCGATGATCGCGTCAAGGCCGGCCTCGCCGTCGAGTCCGACCGCATGTCCGCA
>JAJXUS010000264.1 GCA_021782675.1 Acidobacteriota bacterium | reverse complement strand
AGATGGGTTTTGGTGGCGCGATGGGAACCCCGGGCGCTGATGGCGGCGTGATCGTGATTGTCGGGCTGGGAAATCCCGGCATCGAATATCAGTTCACGCCGCACAACGCCGGGTTTCTTGCCATTGACCGGCTGGCGGAGCGATGTGGCGTAATCGTCGGCAACCGGCGCTGCAAGGCCCTGACGGCTGCCGCGCAGATTGGCGGGCGGCGCGTGCTGCTGGCAAAGCCGGAGACCTTCATGAACCTGAGTGGTCTGTCGGTCCAGGCTTTACTTGCAGAGACGGGTGGGGATGCGACCCGGCTCATCGTGATGTATGACGACGTGGCCTTTCCGCTCGGGGAAATTCGGGTGCGGGAACGGGGCGGTCCCGGTGGTCACAACGGCGTGAAGTCAATCTGCGGAGCGCTGGGTACCGAAGAGTGGCTGCGCATTCGCATCGGAATCGCGCCGCAAAACGAGGCGGCGGCAGAACGCATCCGGCAGGAACGTAGAGATTACGTGCTGATTCCGTTCCGCAAGACAGAGCTCGCCGTGCTGGACCAGGCGCTGGATGAGGCGGCGGCAGCCGTCGAAATGATGCTGACGGAAGGCACAGCGGCGGCAATGAACCGGTTTAACCGGCGGCTGGATCCTGAGAAGGAGCAGCGGGCGGGGACGAAGGGCGATTGAGAGATTTGCAACAGGCGCGGACCGTTATGGGCCGGCGCCGGAAACGAGAGACGCATGCAACGGAAGTATGAAGTGATGTTCATTTTGCGGCCTGACATTGAGGCCGAGGAAGCGGAGAAGCTGATTGCCGGCTTTGAAGCGACGATCGAAAAGGGAAACGGCCGCCTCATTTCGAATGAGAAGCTGGGCAACCGGCGGCTGGCCTACACGGTGCGCAAGTTCAACGACGGCAACTACAACCTGCTGACGCTGGAAGGCGATGGTGCGCTGGTGGCCGAACTGGAGCGCCGTCTGCGAGTGACCGAACCGGTCATCAAGTTCATCACCGTGCGGATGGATGAGGAAGAGAAGCGCATTGAGAAGGTGCGCAAGATCCGCTCCACCCGCATCAAGCAGAGCGCCGTGCAGGCGCAGCAGGTGCCGGCGCAACCGGCGGCGGAAGCGCCTGCGGCCGCTCCGGCACGGGTTGAGAGTGCGGCCGAAGCCGCCCCGGCTGCCGGCGCAACGGCATAAGAATTTCATATCCACGATCTAACTGTGCCGCTGCTTTGCGGCGGCGATAAAGGAGTAATGTTCATGGCAGACGAAAGACCACAATCCAGCAGTTCTGGAGCGCCGTCGGCGCCGGGCGCATCCGGCGGACCGCGTCCTCCGCGCAGCGGCGGCCCTGGCGGCCGGAAGTTTTTCCGCCGCAAGAAGGTCTGCAAATTCTGCGTCGAAAAGATTGACGCCATTCCGTACCGCGATGTGCGGCTGCTGCAGGGCTTTGTCGCGGAGAGCGGCAAGATTGTTCCTCGCCGCCTGACCGGTGTATGCACCACGCATCAGCGCCGCGTCACGCGGGCCATCAAACAGGCGCGCAATATTGCGCTGCTGCCGTTTGCCGCCCGTCACTAAGGCTGGCTGCAACCCTACCGGAGAGAATTATGGAAGTGATTCTGAAAGAAGATGTCGAAAAGCTCGGCCATCGCGGCGATGTGGTGAAGGTCGCGCAGGGGTACGGGCGCAATTTTCTGCTGCCGAAAAAGCTCGCGATTGAGGCGACGCCGGCGAACAAGGCCGTCATCGAGCAGATGAAGGCTTCGGCGGTCCGCCGCTCGGCCAAAGAGAAGGGCGACGCGCAACAGTTGCTCACCCAGATCGAACAGGTCACGCTAACCTTCGCCCGCAAGACCGGCGATGGTGACCATCTGTTTGGCTCTGTCACTGTAGTGGATATCTCCCAGGCGCTGGAAGCGAAGGGCTTTACCGTGGAGCGTCGCAAGGTGCACATGGAAGAGCCGCTGAAGACGCTGGGCGAGTTTCACATCCCGGTGCGCCTGCACCGCGAGGTGACCGCACACGTAAAAGTAAATGTTGTGAAGGAAGAAGAGCAGGCCTAGTTGCGCAGGGCCGGAGCGCCTGCCGCTACCGGCCCGCGCGCAGCCGCATGGCCAGCCGATCCGGCAAGCCGGCGCGCTGAATGCGAATCTGCGCCATGCGCACGTCATAGGGTACGCGCCAGAAGGTCAGCAGCGCGGCTGCGTCATCGTAGATGGCAAACGCGGCTCGCCAGTCGCCGTCACGCGGCTGTCCCACCGAGCCCGGATTCAGAAAGTATCGCAGCCCCGGCCGTAGCGGCAATTCCCATTGCTCCACCGCTGGCTCGCCTGTCATTCCAGGCAGAATCTCCGCACAGTCGCCAGCGGAATCGAACGCAAATCCCCCTTGAACGTGCGTGTGTCCGAAGAAGTTGATCGGTGCCCGGGCGCATGGCAACTGCGTCAGCGCGTCTTCTTCGCTCAGCATGTACTCGTCCTCATCACAGGGCGAGCCATGCATGCAGTGCACCGTGGCCGGTGCCAAGGTGTCGTTGGCGGGTGACCGTGGCCCGCTGGGAAGCCGCGCCAGCCATTCGAGCATCTCCGCGGTCAACTGCTTTTGCGTCCAGCGAACAGCCGCCGCCGCAACGGCGTTGAATGTTTCGAGATCGACCTGCCCCGCGCACGCCCGGTCGTGGTTGCCACGCACAAAAACCTTTCCGAGCGACTGACACTGCTCCAGCACCGCCGCCGGCGCGGCATTGTAGCCAACGATGTCGCCCAGATTCCACACGACGTCATACGCGGGTGCAGCCGCCAGCACCGCCTGCAGCGCGTCGATGTTGGCGTGGATGTCGGAGAGGAGAAGTGCCTTCATACAGGGAGAGGGTAGGGGAGACCGCGATTGAGAACCCGCCCGAGGGCTCTGCCTTTATCCTATGCCCTTGAGTCTTCGCACTCAGGGTCCGGTCACGCCAATCGTCCGCAACCAGACTTCTGCGAGAGCGGGCCAATGGGTCGCTGGCAGTGGCGTGGGGCGCAGACCGAACGCATGGCCGCCCTGCGCATAGAGGTGCATCTCGACGGGCACGCCCGCGTTCTTGAGCGCGACGTAGTAAGCCAGCGCATCGTCCACGTTATCGACATGATCATCTTCGTTCTGCAGGAGGAAGGTCGGTGGCGTTTCGCGGGTCACCGGAATCTCAGGATTCAACGTCAGCTCACCAGCAACGCTGTGGGTCGTTGGCAAAGGAAATTTCCTGGCGCCTTGCGCGGCGTCCCAACGGGCTGCGGCCAGCGAAAGGTGGCCCGGATAAATCGCAATGGCGAAATCGGGCCGGCTGCTGATGCGGTCGGCCGCGTCCACGGGTGGATAGACGCGGCGATCAAAATATGTGCTGACGGCGGCCACCAGGTGCCCTCCGGCGGAAAACCCGAGAACGCCGATTTTGTTGGGGTTGAGGCGCCACGCTGCGGCATGCATCCGCACCAGGCGGACCGCCCGCTGCGCGTCGGAAAGGGCCATCGAGGATTCCGGGTACGGTCCGGATTTTGGATAGGGTCCCACATCCGTAACGCGGTACTTAAGTAAAACGCACGTGATGCCGCGGGTCGTCAGCCAGTCGCAGACCTCGGTACCCTCAAGATCGATGGCGAGCACCTGGTAGCCGCCGCCTGGAAAGACCAGAATGGCGGCGCCGAAGGAGTTCTTCTGCGGGGAGTAGACCGTTATCGTCGGGCGGGTGACGTTTTCAACCGCAGTCCATGGACGTCCAGCCACCAGCGAATCTTTGGCCACCTCCGTCCTTTCAGGACCCGCCACCGGCTGTGGATCGGGCGCACCTCCTGGCCAGAGTGCAATCTGCGCGTGGCCTGCAGAGGGCTGCCAGACTGAAGTGGCTTGCGGGCGAGCGTCCTGCCCAATCGCTAGCAGAGCAAACAGACTGGCGATGGCTACCGCCGGGCGAAGGCCGTGAATCGTTACGGCGTGGCGTGGGAGGTGGATTGGTCGTCTCATGGATCGCATCCCGCAATAGACTAAAACGAATGGCCTACTATCTTGGCATTGATGCCGGTGGCACCCGCACGGATTGCGCCATTGCGCGCGATGAGACGATTTTGTATCGCGCCAGCGGGCCGACGACCAAGATTCTCCGCGTCTCCCCCGCTCAG
>JAJXUS010000263.1 GCA_021782675.1 Acidobacteriota bacterium | reverse complement strand
ATTCCACGCGACTCTCCACCTGGAACTACGCCATCGATCTCGGCATGTATCCGCTCGGCTCCTGCACCATGAAGTACAACCCGCGGGTGAACGAGTTTGTCTCCCGCATCGAGGGCCTGGCCGACGCGCATCCCTACCGGCCCGAATCCCTGGCCCAGGGCATCCTCGAAGTCATCGATCTGCTGCAGCGCTGCCTCATGGAGATCTGCGGCATGGACGCCATCACCCTTCAGCCCGCCGCCGGCGCCCATGGCGAGTTCACCGGCATCCTGCTGGTACGCGCCTGGCACGAGTCGCAGGGCAATCCGCGCAAAAAGATCCTCATCCCCGACTCCGCGCACGGTACCAACCCGGCTACCGCAGCCATCTGCGGCTACCAGGTGGAGAACCTCAAGTCCAACGCCCTCGGCGGCATCGACCTTGAAGCTCTCGCACGCCAGGTAAACGAAGACACCGCCGCGCTCATGCTCACCAACCCCTCCACGCTGGGCGTCTTTGAAAATGAGATCCACAAGGTCGCCGACATCCTGCACGCCAAGGGCGCGCTCCTCTATATGGACGGCGCCAACATGAATGCGCTGGTGGGCAAGGTGCGCCCCGGCGATTTCGGCGTGGACGTCATGCACCTCAACCTGCACAAGACCTTCTCGACGCCGCACGGCGGCGGAGGCCCCGGCTCCGGCCCGGTGGCCTGCAAGGCTTTCCTGGAGCCCTTTCTTCCCACCCCGGTGCTGGTGCGCCAGGGCAGCGCCCCCCGCAGCAACGAAGCCGTCGAATGGGAAGAAGTAGACGCCGACCTCACCGAACTCCAGGCCGGCCCCCTCTTCCGCGCCCCTGCACCACACCAGTCGCAAACCATGGGTGCCCCCGGTCTCGAATCTGAGACCGGGGAAGCGAAGCCTGCTGGCGCCTTGAGCTGGGACTACAACCGGCCCCACTCCGTCGGCCGCGTGCGTGCCTTTTACGGCAACACCGGCATGTTCATTCGCGCCCTCGCCTACATCCTGGCCAACGGCCCCGACGGCCTGCGCCAGACCACCGAAGACGCGGTCCTGAACGCCAACTACATTCGCAAAAAGCTTGAAGACCTGTATGAGCTGCCCTACAAGACCCCTTCCATGCACGAGGTGGTCTTCAGCGACAAGCGGCAGGCAGCCAAAGGCGTCAAGACCGGCGACATCGCCAAGCGCCTCATCGACTACGGCTTCCATCCCTACACGGTCAGCTTCCCGCTCATCGTCCCCGGCGCGCTCATGATCGAACCCACCGAAAGCGAATCGCTCGATGAGCTGAACCTCTTCGTGGACGCCATGCGCGCCATCGCGCGCGAGGTCGACGAGACGCCCGAACTGGTGAAGTCCGCGCCCCACTCCACCCGCGTTTCGCGACTCGACGAAGTACGCGCCGCTCGCAATCCCATCCTGCGCTGGAAGCCCGAACCGAAGCAGTAGGTCGGGCTACTTCGCCATCACCTGCCCGCTGATGCGGTCGTATTCCGCGCGCGACATTACATGCTTCTTCACCAGGTCATCGGCATGGTCATAGGGCCGGTTGGCAATAATCCTGCGGGCCCGCTCCTCATCGACCCCCGGCAGGTGTTCGAGCTGGTCCGCTGAAGCGGAATTAATATTGAGCGGGCGCGACTGCTTCAGACCGTCCACGACGCCCTGGGTGACCGCCTTCGCATCCTGTACGGCATTGTGCGTCGCCTTTGCGGTGTCCTGACGAATGCGGTCCGGAGAAGGATTGCTGGGGGCGCATCCTGCCAGCAAAACCGACCCGACGAGACACAACAGCATCTTCTTCATGTCCCGTTGGATGCACGCCGGCTGAACCCCGGCTGCGGCTGCCCTTATCGCTCCGCCACGATCTGTTCCAGCCGCCGTCCCGTGGTGTGCGGCGCAAACAAGCCCACATCCGCCATCACAATCACCATCGCCGCCGCCACCACCGCAAACATCGCTCCCGCCCCCCAGTGATACAGCACCGGCAGCAGGACAAAGGGCATGGCAGCGCTCGACAAGCGGCTCAGCCCATACGCCGACCCGGCAGCCCGGCCGCGAATTGCAGTGGGAAAAATCTCGCCCTGCAGAACGTGAAATGCGTTGGAAAAGATATTGCTCACCAGCGTGTAGAGGATGCCAAAAAGACCAATCAGCACCGGCGAGAGCGCCAGCCCCAGCGCCAGGCCGCATACCCCCATCGCCAGCGCCGACAGCACAATCAGCAGCCGCCGGTCGATCCGCTCCACCACCAGCAGCGAGAGCGCCGATCCCAGCGGATAGCCTGCAAACGCGATCGTCGTATAGGTCAGCGAGCTCAGCACCGAGAACCCCTTGTGCGCCAGCACCAGCGGAACCATAGTCCCGAAGCCGTAATACCCCACCGCCTGAAAGATCTGAAACACATACAGCATCAGCGTCCGGCGGCGATTCTCCGCAGCGAACAACGCCAGGTAAGAAGGCCGCTCCAGCCCGCTCGTCAGCTCCGGCGCCAATGCGATCGCATTTTGCGGCATATCCAGCAGCAGCGCTGTTGCGGCGCGCGCCTCCTCGCCGCGACCCATGCTGCCCAACCATCGCGGCGACTCCACCACGGCCCTCTGCAGGGTCCACGTAAGACCCCCCCCCAGCCCGCCGATCAGGAACAGCCAGCGCCATCCCTCCAGGCCGAACGCATGCACCGGCACAAGCAGCCGCGCCCCCAGCCCGATCGCCGGGATTCCGCAAAAGCCAATGGTGTAGGCCATTGAGATCAGGCTGCCCCGTACCCGCGCCGGCAGCAGTTCGCTCAGGTACGCATCCGACAAAGGCAACTGCGCGCCGATGCCGATGCCGGCGATGAAGCGCGTCACAATCAGCACCATCGCGTTGGGGCTGAAGGCTCCTGCCAGCGTAAACAGCGAGTAGACGCCAAGGTTGAGCAGAAATGCGGGCCTGCGGCCAATGCGATCCGCCAGTTCGCCCATCAGCACGGCGCCGAAAAACATACCCAGAAAGCTGGAGCCCAGCACCACCGGCAGCGTCGCCTGGCTGAACCCAAACGAGCGCGTAAGCACCGTGCCCAGCACGCCCGCCAAAAAGACATCGAATAAATCGAAGAACAGCCCCAGGCCGATCACAGCCGTAATGCGCCAATGCCGACGGGTCAACCGCGCAGCATCCAGCGCTTCAGCAATGGTCAACGCCGCCTCTGCGGGCTGGGGATGTCGCGCCAATGGGATAGCAGGATTCTGCACAGCGTCTCTGCGATGCGGGGAAATGCGACAGCTTCCGTCTGAATCATGCTAGCAAGGACGGAGCAGGCACTTTCACCAACGTCGGAGGGAGCCGGGGCTTTAATCAACGCCGGAGGGAGCAGGGACCTTCAGGTCCCTGAAACGCAAGCCCCTGCAAGCCGGGCTTTAGCCCAGGCCACCCGCAGGCACGACGCTCTACTGGATCCGAATCGAATCCAGAATCTTCTGGAAGATAGGCCGCGCGGCGCTGAAGTTCGCTTCCGGCGCCACAAATACAAAGTAGCGCAGCGCGTTCCCGGTCGGCACGCCGACAATCCAATCGTGCTCGCCGCGGCCGCCGTTGGCGTCGGGCGTCACGCTCTGCGAGCTCTGCGCTTTGCGTCCGCCCACGCAAATAGACTGCACCGGGCCCGGTTGAAGACCGCGATTGCCGGTGCTCAACTCGTCCAGCAGCGCTGCAAACACCTGGCTTTGCGAAGTTCCGGCAGGTGGCGAATAAACATCGGTGAGAATGCCGTAGACTAGATTGCTTGACGTGCTGCCTGCCTGCTGCCCGATTCCGCCCTGCGGCGCAATCATCGCCGAGCTCTGGTCGCCGAGAATCCGCCAGTCCGAGGGCACCTGAAGAGTAAATCCGTCCCCCGTAAACGTGCTCCAACTGCGCGGCGGTGCCGCGTCAATCGTCCCGCCGCTGCTCGCCGCCGTGTTGTACTCGTTGATCCCGGTGCTGACCGTCTGGTTGGGGCTGCTGCGCTTCCACGCCCCCGAGGCGATCTCCTTCGACGTGTACGCGTGCATCCCCGCCACTTCCTGATGAATCCGCTGAAACTCCGGCGTATTCGTCACAGGATGGCTTCTCCGCGGAAACGTCGCGATCTCGTCGTCGATATATCCCGTCCGGTTACC
>JAJXUS010000262.1 GCA_021782675.1 Acidobacteriota bacterium | reverse complement strand
ATACGTAGCGGTACGCCATCGAATAGATGAGCGTGTTTGCCTTGTTCGGCCGCTCCGTAAAGATCAACGACCCGCTGATGCTTGACGCCTGGTATGTAGTCACATCCTGGTTGCTGACGAAGCCGCCGGTAATGGCGAAGTCAAAGGTCTTGAGCCCCATGAAACGCGGGACATCGTAGGTAAGGATGGCCTGCTGCTCGAGCGTGCCGTAGGCTGTCTGCAGCGTGAGTGTTCGATTGGTGCCGCGAAGGTTGATGCGGCTGATGTCGAACGAGACGCGCGGGCTGGCGCCAAATTTTCCATTCGGGCTGCATTGAAAGCTGGCGGGAATACCCAGCTCGATACGTGTCGCCGGGGACGGGCAGTTCCGCTGCGGTGTGCCCGTCTGGACCTCAAAGCCGAAGCCATAGTCATAGTTCCAGCGATGCGCCTCGGTCAGGTTCAGCAGAACATCTTTACTCGTCTGCTCTCCAGACGGGTTGACGATGCCCGTCTCCACCTGACTGAACAGCGCCAGGTTATACAGGCGTCGCTGCGTCTCAGCAATCCGGTTGCGGTCCAGCGGATCGCCCGGATGAATGTCGAGCAGTTTATTGACCACCTGCGGCCGCGTGTAATGCACGCCGTTGATCAAGACCTGGTGCACATAGAACGGCTTGCCTTCGTGAATCTGCACCGTAATGTCAATGCGGTTGGCATCCGCCGGACTCGCCTGCTGCTGAAAGGTGATATCGGCCTGCGAAAATCCTCGGCGATAGTAGATATCGAAGAGCTGCAGCCGATCTCCCGCAAGCGTCGTCAGCGAGTAGGGCTCCCCCGGCCGTGTATTCATCACCCGCTGCAGATCGGCGGTTGATATCTGCTGGTTTCCCGTCAGCGTCACCGTCCCGATACGCTGCTGCGGACCTTCGGTGATGGCATAGGTCACGGTCACCCGCGCAGACTTTTTGCCTGCCGCGCGGTCGGCCGGCGTGCCCACCACCGACGGTGTGACGCGCACAGACCCAAATCCATTGCTCTTATACAGCGACGTGATGGCGTCGATGTCATCCTGCACCAGCGAAGCACTGTAGACGCCGTGACGGTTCGTCGGGTCAGCCGGCAATACCGACAGCCGCTGCCGGATCAGGTCCTTATCAAAATAGCGGTTTCCCGTGATCCGTACGGCCGTCACCTTACTAAGCTGGCCCCGGTCTATGTTGTAGGTGATCCGCTCGTGATCGGCGGACAGTTGCTGCACGGTGTGACGCACGCGGACATTAAAGTACCCCTGCCGCTGAAAGTGATTGCGCAGACGATCATCGCCTTCATCCAGCAGATCAGGGTCCACCGCGCCTTCCTCGTAGACCGGGACTAGATCTTTGAGGTCGCGTTTTGAAAGTTTCGCGCCCGTGACGACCACGGTCACCAAGGGACCGCGCGTCGCGTTAAAGCCGTAATCCACCTGCGTGTGCACAGGCACAAATTTTTCGTCCGTCAGTTGCACACCGGCTTCCAACCGGTTCTCCTTCTGGTAACGCTTGCGCAGGCGGCTCAACGCGCGCGGAACCGTGTTGGCGTTCACCTTGGAGCCTTCCTTCAATTTGGCCACCTTACGGAATTTCGGAACCGTCATCCCCGGGGAACCGGTGACGGTCAGTGCGCCAACGGTAGCCTGCTTGCCCGTCGTCACCTCGTAGGTCACGTCGATCAGGTGCTGCGGGCCGGCTGGATTTGTCGTAAACCGGATCACCGGCTGGTGAGATCCATTGCGCGCCAGCGTGTCTTTCAGGTTCTGCTCCGCCTGCACCAGATCCGACCGGGTGAACGGGACACCCGCCTCCAGCCGCGTGGAGCGTTCAAGCTGCGCCGTCAGCAGGCCCTGTTTCACGCCTGTAACCTTCAGGCGGCGGAGAAACAACTGCGGTACTCCGCGAAATATCACGAGGACGCCGCCGCTCTGCTCCTCGCCAATCGCCGAAAGATCCCGATATAAGCCTGTCGCATACAGGCGACCCAGGCTGGCGCGGATTCCCTGGGCAGTCAGCCTGTCTCCCGGTTGCAGCGGCAGCGCCCGCCGCAGCGCACCAAGATCCTCCGCGGCTACGCCATCAAACTGAATCGCGGCGATCGGACGGCCGTACCACTGCTCCAGCGTGCGGCGCCGGGCTATCGCATCTACGATTGCTGACGCTTGGGCGGGCGGCGTAGCTGCAGAAGATGGCCGAGCCGCTGGAGAGGTTTGCGCGTGAGCGATGGCACCGCCAGCCAGCAAGAGCAGCAGCACCGCGCGCCCGCACAGCCCGGTCATTCCATCGATCCATTTCGTCCGCAACCGATATTCTCTTTACCCAGTGTCTGCTTTGCCGCAGAACCGGCTACTTCCGTCCGGTTGAAGCAGCCTCGTCCTCGAGGCCCAGGCCTGATGGCGACGTGCAGAGGCGGACTGCTCCCCTGATCCACTCATTCCGCTGATTGGTCTGCGCCCTCCCGCTAGCATACCCAATTCAGGCGAACGGGCGGCGGCGTTCTGAAGCATTTGGCGCTTGTCCGCTCCGGGGTCTTACCGAATCCCTATACTGGAGATATGTCAGGGGCCGATACTCCGTTAACGGACGAGCAACGGGAGCGGTACTCCCGGCAGATTCTTTTCGCCGGCATCGGCGAATCCGGCCAGCGCGCCCTGCTGACCGCGCACGTGGCCATCGTCGGCTGCGGCGCCACGGGCGCAGCCGCCGCCTCGCTGATGGCCCGGGCGGGTGTCGGCACCCTCACGCTTATTGATCGGGACTACGTCGAGTGGAGCAACCTGCAGCGTCAGGTGCTCTTTGAAGAAGAGGACGCCGCCGAAGGCCTGCCCAAAGCCGAGGCCGCACGGCGTCGCATCGCCCGCTTCAGCCACGCCACACAGGTTCATGCGCACGTCGCGGATGTGGTTCCGGACAACATCCACGAGTTGTTGCAGGATGCAGCGATTGTTCTCGATGCGACGGACAACTTTGAAACCCGATACTTGTTGAACGATTACGCCGTCGAGCAGGGCAAGCCCTGGATCTACGCCGGCGCCATCGGTGCCTCGGCGGCCACCATGAATATCCTGCCGGGCGAGACGGCGTGCCTGGCCTGCATTTTTCCGCAGCCACCCGGCGGCGTGATTGAAACCTGCGACACCGCGGGAATCCTGAACCCAGCGGTCAATCTTGCCGCGTCGCTGCAGACGGCCGAAGCGATCAAGTGGATCATCGGCGACACCCGTGGGATGCGGCGCACGCTGCTCTCCTGGGACCTTTGGACCGGCGAGCGGTCGGAGGTGACAACAGCACATCCGCGGCCAGACTGCACCGTATGCGGGCAGCGGCAGTTTGTGCATCTTACCGGAGAGAACCGGCCCACCGTCACCCTCTGCGGCCGGAACGCCGTGCAGATTCATGAACATCGGCGTCCGCTCGACCTGGCCGTACTGGAGCAGCGGCTGCGTCCGCAGGGCACCGTACAGCGCACAGCCATGCTGCTGCGCTTTGAGCGGGGTCAGCACAGGATCACCGTCTTTCCGGACGGCCGGGCGATGATCCAGGGAACCACCGACGCCGCCATTGCCCGCAGCCTGTACGCGCGGTTCGTGGGCGCGTAAATTCAAACCGGGCCCCAGGGCAACGCCGGTGCGGCTCTAAGGCTTCTAACTGGCGGAGCCCGCGCCCCGAGGCCCGCAGTAACAAACTGTTCGACCAAAAAACTAGTCCAAACGAAAGGGGACAAGGCGCGACCGTTCAATGATCAAAAACACTCTGCAAACCAATGATTCGGCGGCTCCCTCCATGCCGGTACAGCCTTTAACTTCTGAAGCCCGTCCCATGCAGCAGCAACAGCGCCGCAACCCGCCCATTGCCGGGGAACTGACCGCGATCGCCAACGCCCAGCAGGGCGATGGCGCAGCGTTCGAGATTCTCTACAACATGCACAAACGGCGGGTGTATTCGCTGTGCCTGCGCATGCTGGGCAACGTCGCCGAGGCCGAGGACCTGACCCAGGAAGCCTTTCTGCAGCTCCATCGAAAGATCGGCACGTTTCGCGGGGATTCCGCGTTTTCCACCTGGTTGCATCGCATGGCGGTCAACGTCGTGCTGATGCATCTGCGCAAGAAGGGCCTTCCGCTGGTCTCGCTGGAAGAAACTTTG
>JAJXUS010000261.1 GCA_021782675.1 Acidobacteriota bacterium | reverse complement strand
GAGGCCGCAACCATGATGACCTTTGTCAACATGGACGCGCCGGGCCTGACGATTCTCCCCACGCATCGCGTGGTGCACAGCCTGCCCGCCTTTCATGCGGCAGACTTTTTCAAGAGTGCGGCCAAATATTTCGTGGTGAAACCCCTTCCAGGAGAGAGCGAGCCGACGGCGCTGATGGCGAAGCTGACCGAGGCTGGCAAAAGCGGCGTCAGCTTTATCGCTGTGACGCGCGAGGGCAATTCCCTGCTGACGGCAAAAGCCGACGCAGTCGCCGCACGTCTGAAAGACGAGCCCGAACGCCAGCGGCGACTCGATATCGTGCAACTGCACACGGTCATCCTGGATGATCTGCTGGGCGTCTCCCCGCAGGCGGTGGCCAACCAGACCAATCTTCGCTATGTCCGGGATGCCTCTGAGGCCATGCAGCAGGTGGCGGCGGGCGATGCCGATATCGCGTTTCTGATGAATCCGGTAACGCTCGATCAGCTCCGGGAGGTTGCCTTTGCCGGCGACGTTATGCCGCAGAAGTCCACGGACTTCTATCCCAAGCTGCTGAGCGGTCTGACCATCTATGCGCTCGATTGAGCGAACTTTTTTCATGATGCCTGTGCTGCTGCTGGCTGGATGGGCGCCCCATCGAGCGCTGGCCCAGACCACCCCAGCGGCTGCACCGGCGACTGCTCCTCCGGCTGCAGCCCGGCAGCCAGCAATGCCTGCCCCACCGGCGCCCCCGCGCTATCTGGTGCTGATCGACGCTGCTCACGGGGGCGACGACTCTGGAGCGACGCTCAAGTCCGGCGAACCGGAAAGGGAAGTGACGCTCCAACTGGCTCTGCGGTTGCGGGCGCTTCTGCAAGCCCGGGGCATCGCCACGGAGATGACCCGAACGACGGATGTCTCCGTGGATGAGACGGCGCGCGCGAACCGCGCCAATCGTTCGCATGCGGCTGCCTGCATCATCCTCCACGCAACCTCCTCCGGCAGCGGCGTTCATCTCTTCACTTCCTCGCTCGCTCCGGCGCACGTCAGTCCTCGCGGCTTTCTTCCATGGCAGACGGCGCAAGCCAGCTTCATCCCGCAGAGTCTGCGCCTGGAGTCGAACATCAACGAAACGCTCACCGGCCGGCATCTTCCAGTTCTGATGGAGCGAACTTTTTTGAAGCCGCTCGACAATCTTGCCTGTCCGGCAGTGGCCGTGGAACTTGCGCCGTTGAGCGCCGCCTCACCGGCCAGCAATCCGCAATATCGCGCCAGCGTACTGGAGGCACTGACAGCGGCTCTGTCGGCGTGGCGCGCAGAGCGGAGACAGCCATGAGCTCCCGGTGGCAGAAGACCGTCCTCTGGGTGCTCGTCATCGGCTCAGTCTGCATGGCCGCCGCGTTGATCCGTATGCGGGAGCGTGCGCAGGACCAGCTTGCCGCCATGCCCGGAGAAACGACGATGCCCGCTCCGGTTTCAGCACCCGTAACCACCGTAACGCTGATGCTGGCGAACGATGCGGATGGGGCGATGACTCCAGTCAGCAGCCGGCTGCCGTTACCGGCGGAAGCGACGACACGGGCGCGCACATTACTGAATGACCTGGTGCGCCGTTACGCGCAGCCAGGCTCGCAGCATACCCTTGCGGCGTTCCCCGCCGTCAGCGATGTGTTTTTGCTCCCGGTGCAACAACCGTCAGGCGGCGCCAGTGCGGCCCCGCCGGCCGAGGCGCAGCTTGCAGTCGTAAACCTGACGGGAGCTTTCTGCGATCATCACCCTTCAGGAATTCTGGTGGAGACGCTGACGTTGCTTTCCATGTTGGGGACGCTGCACGCCAATCTGCCGCGCATCGAACAGGTGCGCTTTCTGGTGGACGGCCAGCCGCGCGAGACGCTTGCCGGTCACGCCGACCTGACGCGCACCTACCTGACAGCCAACGATGTTCCGCTGACGGCCGCGGCCTCGCCCGGTCCCAATCCTTCGGAGGCTGCTCCATGACTCAGCCTCCCGTGCGCATCGGTGTCTTCGATTCGGGCTTTGGCGGCCTCACCGTGTTGCGGGCGCTGCTCGAACAGTTGCCGGCGGCTGAGTTCTGCTATCTGGGCGACTCGGCGCGCCTGCCGTATGGCTCAAAGTCGCGCGAAACGGTAGCTCGCTACGCGGTAGAGAGTGCACGCCTGCTGGAGAACGATGGCTCGCAATATCTCGTGATCGCCTGCAATACCGCCAGTGCGCTGGCGCTGGATGCAATCCGCGAAAGCGTACAGGTGCCGGTTCTGGGCGTGATTGAAACGGGTGCCGACAGCGCAGCGGCGGTCAGCGTCAGCCGTGACGTGCTGGTGCTGGCGACCGATGCCACGGTGCAGAGCCACGCCTACGGCGCGGCCTGCGCGGAACGCGGCATGCGCGCGCTGGAACAGGCATGCCCGCTGCTGGTGCCGCTCATCGAAGAGGGATGGACCAGCGCGAACCAGGACCCGGAGCGTGTGGCGGTGACGCGCCGCGTTCTGCAGCTTTATCTGGAGGAGGCCGCAGGCCGCGCTGCCGACGCCGGCATGACTCCCGATACGCTGCTGCTGGGCTGCACGCACTATCCCCTGCTGCGCGACATGCTCGATCTCCTTGCGCCCGCCAACATTCGAATTCTCGACTCCGCGCAGACCACCGCGCGCCGCGTGCAGCGCGAGCTGGGTGCGCCCGCCGCAGCAACCTCATCCGCATCCGCAACCTCCCGCCGCTGCCGGTTTCTGGCGACAGACTCTGTCGAAAAATTCCAATCGCTGGGCAGCCGCTTTCTGGGCCAGCCGATCCGTGAGGTCGAACACATCGATCTGGGCGGATGAAGACTGATATTCTGCGAACGCGCAAGCATAACGGAGCGAACCATGACGGAATCAATTTTGAATCTTAAGGGCCGCACAGCGGTTGTATTCGGGCTCGCCAACAAGCGCTCGATTGCCTGGGGCATCGCCGAAAAGCTGCATGCTGCCGGCTGCCGTTTGATCATCAGCTATCAGAATGACCGGCTGCGCCAGGAGGCAGAAGGACTGCTGCCAGAGCTGCCGGGCGCGGAGGCCGTCGAGTGCGACGTCTCCAATGACGCCGCCATCGCCGCCCTGTTTGAACGCCTGCGGAAGACCGTTGGAAAGCTGGACGTGCTGGTGCACTCCGTGGCCTATGCGCCCGCCGAGGAGCTGAAAGGCGACTTCGTCAACACGTCGCGCGAGGGCTTCCGCATTGCGCACGATGTAAGCGTCTACTCTCTGATTGCACTGTCTCGCGCCGCGGCGCCGCTGATGACGGAGGGTGGCAGCATCATGACGCTGACCTATTACGGGGCGGAGAAGGTTGTGCCGCGCTATAACGTGATGGGCGTTGCCAAGGCTGCGCTGGAAGCGACCGTGCGCTACCTGGCTGCGGACCTGGGCTCCAAAAATATTCGCGTCAACGCGATCTCCGCCGGACCGATTAAGACGCTGGCTGCGCGCGGCATCGGCGGCTTTGGCGAAATGCTGAAAGCGCACGCCGAGCGCGCTCCGCTGCACCGCAACACAGAGCAGTCTGAAGTTGGCGGCGCGGCGGCGTTTCTTGCTTCGGATCTCGCCTCCGGCATCACCGGCGAGACTATCTATGTCGACAGCGGCTACAACATTATGGGTTTTTAGCGCATTTTGCCGAAGAGAAAATCCAATACCCGGATTCTTCGCTTCGCTCAGAATGACGGACCTTACTCTCCAGCAATCATAAAAACGCTAAAGGCGCGTTTGATGAGGGGGCGCAAAGATGCGCCCCTCCACTTTTGCACCCGCGATGTTTCAGGCAGCCGCGAGAGTCACGCTAACCCGCCGCTCTTCTCCGGTGAGCGTTTCAATCGCTATTTCGCCATTGCTCCGGGCAGCAATGGAAGGAAATTTTTCTCCCCACTCGATCAGCACGATACTCTCTGGCGTAATCAGATCGTCGATGCCCAGTGTCTCCAACTGCTTTTCGTCGTCGATCCGATACAGGTCCAGGTGATACAGCGTGACCGCCGAGCCCGCACGCTGTCCACGGCCGTGGAATTGCGACACGCCGGCATACTCGTGAATCAAGGTGAAGGTCGGGCTGGTCACTTCGTCCGGTTCGGCCGCATCGAGTGCGGCCGCAATTCCCTTCACCAGCGTGGTCTTGCCCGCACCCAGATCACCACGCAGAA
>JAJXUS010000260.1 GCA_021782675.1 Acidobacteriota bacterium | reverse complement strand
GGGTGCGGTGAGAATCCATCGTCCATTCGGATCATGGGCCACATCCTCAAGGGCGCCAAGCAGCCGTGTCCCTTCGCTGCCGGCCTCTCGCGACGAGCAGCCGGCGCGCAGCAGTTGCAGCCGGATCATGCGGCTGAGCGAACGGATGCGGTCCGCTTCATCCTGACTTGCTGCCTGCAAAATGTGCGCCAGTGGTTCCATTGTGGCGTGGAGCACGGTGCCGAAGCGGCGAGCTGCGGCCGAGCCCTGCGCCCGGAGCGCCTTCAGCTCTGTCTGCGGAGTGGCGATATCTGCACTCGGCCGAAACTGTATGGGTGGGCGGGTGGGCGGCGGCTGCCAGTCCGAGCGAAGGCGGCGAAAGTTAGAAAGCGGAATCGACGCAGTTGGCGCAGCGGCTGCTGCCGCGATGGCCGGCAGAATTTCCGAATCCACGCCCGATTCTTCTGGCGTGCGAATGGGAACGACATTGTCGGCTCTGAAGGCAGACTGGACTTCGCAGTGTTTTTGAAAATGTACTTCCGCGACCGGCCACGCCACCGACAGCAGCGTGTTTTTGCCGGGTGCGCCCAGCGCTGCGGCATCCCGTGTTTCCTGGCTCCGTGCATTAACGCGCCCAAACAGATGCACCGCGTGCCGGGCACGTGTCACAGCGACGTAAAGGACGCGTGCCAACTCCTCCTGCGCCTGCGCGGCATTCAGGCTGTCGATCCACGCGGCACAACTGCTCTTCGTAGTCTCGGCAGCCGATTTGATCGGCGCCACAAGCAGGCCGGCCTGCAGGGCGGAGTCCGCGGCGTTTTCAAGCTGCGACACCCAGTTGAGTAGCTGCCCCCCATCGTTGCGGCCGGTCTTGCCCAGGCCGGGCAGGAGAACAACATCCCACTCCAGCCCCTTCGCTTTATAAATGGTGAGCACTTCGACGGGTGGGTGGTCGGTTGCAATCGCGATGGCTTCGGCGCGCAGCTTTCTCATACCGCGTTCGATGGCCGCGAGCGTCAGCGCTCCCGGCTGAGATTCGACGGCTGCCAGCATTTTGAAATAGCTGTCGATATCGGTTGCCTGGGCGGGGGCGACACAGCAGGGGCCGCCGAGCGAGTGCCAGGCGCGTTCAAGCAGCGACCAAACGGGTGCGCGGCCCGTCCGTGCGGCCGCTTGAGAGATCAGGTCAAGAGTGCGTGCTATGCGTCTCTGCCCATCGAGCGAAAGCTGTGAAGCTCGTTCGTCAAAGAGTTCCCGGAGGGTTCGCGCCTTTGCGGCGGAATCACCTTCGCAGAGCGCGGCCAGATCCGACAGGCTGGCTCCGCACCAGGGAGCGCGCAGCGCAGCCAGCCACGCGGTGCGATCGCCGGGGTGCAGCAGACAGCGTGTGAGCGCGAGAAGATCTGCGATGGACTGGCGATCTTCCAGTCCTTCCATGCCGGTGCATTGATAGCGGATATTGCGCCGCCGCATGGCTGCCAGAATCGCGTCGGCATGGTTTCGGATGCGCACCAGCACGGCGATGGAGCATTGCGGATCGCTTGCCCGCGCCTGTTCGATGGCATCTGCGACAGCTTCCGCTTCGCTGGCGGCCAAAGGGAACGGACTGTTTCCGCGCTGCGTGATCTGCGGATTCCAGGACACAGCGCGCGCTGCGGAACCAGGGATGACGGCGAGCGCAGGTTGAAATGTAATTCCAGACAGACGGGCGCCCGCCCCAAAGATTTCTGTGAACATCGCGTTCGTTTCCGCGACCAGACTGGCCCGCGAACGGAAGTTGCAGCGCAGTGCAAGCGTATGCAGCCGCACGCCGCCCAGACCGTGCTGACGAGCGCGCGCAAACAAGGCCACCTCGCTGTTGCGGAAGCGGTAAATCGACTGCTTGGGGTCGCCCACCAGAAAGACGGTCTGGCTGTGCCCATCCCAGCTTTCGACCATCTGCGAAAATAGCTCGAACTGTGCGATTGAGGTGTCCTGCATCTCGTCGATCAGCAGGTGTCGAATCTCGACACCGAATGCCAGCGCCAGGCCGTTGGCGTCGTTCTGCAGCGCGTGTCTGGCGGCCAGCAGAACCTCTGCAAAGTCGGAGACTCCCCCGCTGACGAAGAGCAGCTTGAGGTGGGCGACAGCCCGCCGTAACAGGCGCAGCACGGCAGCCAGCACTTCGCGCTCCTGTTCGCTGTAGCGGGTATCGTCCGGGAGTGATGCGACATCCAGGAGCCAGGCGCGCAGATTTTCATCCTCGCGGACCGAGGCAAGCATGGCATCCATCTCCGGCTGCCGCGGATTCTGCTTGGCGAAACCCGTGTAACGGTCGGCCTTTTTCCGGTAGCTGCCAGACTTGGTCAACAGCAGTGCAGCCACTGCCTTCAGACACGGCAGGTGGTCCAGCTCAAATGCGAGCCGTTCGGGCGCCGAGAGAAATGCGTGAAGCTGGTGCTTTTTATTCTGCTCCTCCAGAAATGCGACGCCGCACTTGCCCAGCGACAGCAACTGCTGCAGGCGATCCGCTGTGAGCACAGCTTCTCCGCGCTGCAGCGTGTTCTGCATCTCCCTGACGATGGCTGCCTCCAGCGAGTCGCGAATCTGCGCGGCAAGCGCTTCGTCGGACAGATCGCCGCGCTGAGCAAGCAGACCGCCCCACTGGTCGCGCTTTGACAGCATCTGCGCCAGCAGTCTGGCGGCTTTGTCCATGCGATTTTCGCAATGCAGCAGCAAAGTGCGGATGGCGGCATTTAACGGCGCATCGGGGCCGCCAAGCTCGTGCAACGTGTTACGCGCGGCCTGCAGGTAAAGCTCGTCGGCATCTTCGGTCGGCTGCAGATCAGCGCCCAGGCCAGAGAGAACCGGCAGCCGGCGCGTAATCTCTCCGCACAGCGAGTCGATGGTGCGGATATTGAGGCGGCCCGGCTGCTCGAGAATGTTCCAGACAAGCTGCTCGCTGTTGTGCAGGGCCTCTCGTGCATAGTTCAGTGTGGCCACGCGATGTTCCGGCTGCTTGACCTCCTCATGCGCGGTTGCTGCTTCCCGAAGGGCATCCAGGATGCGCTCGCGCATCTCCGTCGCCGCCTTCACGGTAAAGGTGATGGCCAGCACCTGCTCTGGCTGCTCCACGCGCGCCAGCAGACGCAGGTAGCGCTGCATCAACAGCTCCGTCTTGCCGGAGCCGGCAGGCGCCTCTACGAGAAACGAGCGCTCCGGATCGCAGGCAGCGGCACGGGCCTGCTGGTCCTCGAGAGCGGCCTGATCTTCTGCTGTCGTTGGCTCCTCGAAGGTCGTCATGGTTCTGCGCTGTCCTCAGCGTCTGCGTCCGGCTGTTCTTTCGGTTCTGCCTCCGTGATCCTGCAAAGCAGGCGCTGCTCGCAGCGGCTGCAAGTGGATTGTCCGTCGCGAGGATCCAGGATTGCGACGCCGCGTAAGAACTCCTCCGCCAGATTCTCCAGTGTGGCGGACCATTCCGCGATCCTGCCCGCCATTTCTTCCGGTAGAAGGCTTGTCGAAGATGACTTGTCAGAAGGTGGATCGTTGTTGAAGACTCCCTGAACGGAGAATGCGACAGGGAACCCAAGTTTCGCCGGATCGAGCGCAGCCAGAGCGACCCCGGCGATGGGCTGCTGATTTTCTTCGCGCTGGCTGAGCAGGGCCGCATAGACCGGCAGCTGTGGCGCTTCGGGCCGATCACCATCCCAGCAACTGGTCTTCTGAGAAACGCGCGTCTTATAGTCGATCAGCGCGATGCCCGCCTCCACGCGGTCGATGCGATCGATGATGCAATTGAAGGACACGCCTGCGATCTGCTGGGCGCCCAGTTTTTCTTCTGCATCCAGGACGGAAAAATCCGGCCGGTCCGCCTCAAACGTAAGCCACGCCAGCAGGCGCTCCTGCAGGCGGTGTTTTTCAAGCGCGAGCGCTTCCCACTGCCAGGGCTGTTCCGCCCGCTGAACGAACGGCTCCATCGCTGCATCGATCAGGGCGCGAAGGCGACCGGGCAGCTCCCCCGCTGCCAGTTGTGCTACCAGTTGTGCGCGCGTTTTTGTCTGCTTCCAGTAATGCTCCAGCACAGAATGAATGAACGTGCCCTGCGTGCGTGGCGCCAGGCTGGACTCGAGCTCCTCAACGGGGGCCGAACCAAGCCGTATCTCCGCAAAGGCGCGAAATGGGCATTCTGCCTGCCGTTCCAGAAATCGTACGCCGCCTTCCACCGAGA
>JAJXUS010000259.1 GCA_021782675.1 Acidobacteriota bacterium | reverse complement strand
CCTGATTCTGCACCAGGAGCTACGCACGCGCGAGGGCTCCCAGGCGCGTACCGGCAGGATCTTGCGTGCGATTGGGCTGGGCGGCCAGATCCTCTCCGACCTGGGCATTCAGCGCATTCGCCTGCTCTCGAATACCCCCATGCACATTCCGGCGCTGGAAGGCTTTGGGCTGGAAATCGTGGAGCAGGTGGCGATTCCACTGGAGGAATGCAGCCGGGTCTAGTTGATCGCCGGGCAGCGCCGGTACCGATCCCCGTCCCGGATCACCCGCGGGTGTGATCGCAATCACCGCGAGTGGATCGACGAAAGCGCCAATTGAAGAGAACGCAGCGCGTAAGGGGGTGCCCCATGCGCAGACTTCTCGCCGCCTGCCTAATGCTCGATTGCGCCGCCTATGGTATTTCGCAACCGCGCACACCTGACCCGAGCACGATCCAGGAAAGATACCGTGCCATCGAAGTGAACAGCTTTGAGGTAGAGGCGGGGGTGGATTTTCCCCCTCACTACTTTGCCCGCCTGCAGGGCGAACTCATCAAGCAACTGCAGGAGAAGCACCTGTTTGAAGCCGTGCTGAAGCCGGATGAGCAGCCTCCCAGGGCGGAGATGCCGGTGCTGCGCCTGACCGGAGTGGTGACCAAATTCAAAGAAGGCAGCCGCGCCAAGAGATACTTCGTGGGTTTTGGTGCGGGCACCAGCCAGATCTTTGCGCATGCCAGATACATCGACCGGGAGAGCGGACAGACGGTGATCGAAGCGGAGGTCATCGGCACACTGAACGGGGGCTTATTCGGTGGAGATACCAAGAATGTCATTCATCAATTTGCGGCGTCGGTTGTGACGACAACTCAGTTGATGTTGCTGAAGAAGCCGGTGGCGGAGAAGGCGGTGGCTGTGCTGCCTGCATCCACCGGCAATGCTGCAGATGCGCCGGAACAGACGACGCTGGAAATTACGCACAGCGATTTGGATGCGAGGCAAAAGGTGCTGAACGATCTGGCGGAAAAGGGATTTCGAATCGTCAGGTACGCCTCTACGAGCAGCAAGAGCGCAACCATCACGCTGGAGAAGAGGGGCGACGCCTCGCAGGAGCACAAATACCTGATGATGCAAACACAACTGCCCGGTACGCTGCAGAAGGAGCTGAACAAGGCCGCCGCCGAGGGGTACCGGCTGGTTCCCCATACGCTGGGCTTTTTGAAGGGTTATTTCCTGATCGCGGAAAAGGGCGCGCCGGCACCCGGCGTGCAGTATGAATACCGCTTGCACGTCACGATGCGGGTCTCCAGCGCCGAAAAGAACGTTCGAGAGGACCAGGCGCAAGGCTTTGTGCTCATCGATACATCGCAGGTGCAGAATTCAATGCACATGATCGTTCTGGAAAGGGAAATTCCCCGGCAGATGCCGGTCACCTTGGATTGAAGCGCGGCCGCGTACAAACTGCGCAGCGGAAGATGCCGCACGATGCACAGCAGGGTGATGACGATGCCGGTTGCCGCCACCAGGGCGGCCTCGCCCCGCGGACGCTTCCGTGCACGCACAAAAGGGCGCACTCTTGAGCGCAACGGGGCTGTGCTTTAATCGAGTTGAACGACTTCATCCCTGCTTCTGCGAGACCTGCGCATGCATGGCATCCTCCGGTCATGGACCTCCATTCCACCCATCGCCGCGCTGGCTCTCTTATTGACGGCAGGATGCGCGCAGAACAGCTCCCGCTCGACCTCTTCCTCCAACCTCGTTGTTTCGCTGGGAAGCGCGAGTGTTGTGGTGGCGCAGGATGGCAGTCCGGCAACGCTGCCGGTCATGATTGCGGGGGCTTCCGGTGCGGTGCAGGTGAGCGTGAGCGGGCTCCCCCCGGGGGTGGAGCAGCAGTTTACGCCGGTAGGGGGCGGCCCGTCGGGCACGCTGACGTTCACGGGCAGCGTGGGCGCAGCGCCGGGCACGGTGACGCCGACGGCGACGGTGACGGCGGGGGGGCAGTCGCAGGCGCAGACCTTCACGATGGTGACGGCCGTGGTGGCCCGGGTTACGCCTTCCATCGATACGACGCTGGGCGTGAAGGGCGTGCTGAGCCAGTTCATGTCGACGTCGTTCCAGATCTCGGGGTACACGGGGAATTTCTTTCCGGGCGGAGCGGCGACGGCGGCCAACCAGGCCGCGCTGACAGCGCTGGCGCCGCAGCATGTGCGACTGCAGGCGATTGGGGCCGCGGTGCCGATGGTGAGCAACGGCGGCACGGCGGGGGACTGGAACTTTACGCTGCTCGACCAGATGGCGCAGCCGGTGCTGGCGGCCGCCGACAAGAGTCCCGAGTTTCAGATTGCCACGGCGCCGGCGTGGATGTGCCTGCCCAACGGCAATCTCGACTTTGCCAATCATCTGCAGGATTTTGCGAACTACGCGGCCAACCTGGTGCGCTACTACAACAAGGGCGGATTCGACTGGGGCGGCCAGCATTTTCAATCGGCGAGCGCACAGCCGATTACGTGGTGGGGCGTCTTCAACGAGCCCAACCTGACCGGCCTGACGCCGGCGCAGTATGTGACGCTCTACGACACGGTGGTAGCGGCCATGCAGGCGGTGGACCCCACGCTGAAGTTTTCCGCGCTGGAATTCTCAGACTACGGACTGGGCACGGGCGAGGCCGGCGATCCTCGGCTTTACCTGCCGACGTTTTTTGCGGCTACGAATGCGGGCGGCGTTCATGCGCAGGTGGACAGCGTCTCAACGCATCTCTACGGCGGCTGCAATCAGTTGGACACGGACAAGGCGCTGTTTGCGGCAGTGCCGGATTTCGTGGCCAATCTCCAGTACTTTTACCAGCAGCTTGCCAACCGTCCCGATCTTGCCAACGTTCCGGTGTGGGTGACGGAGAACAACGTGAACGCCGACTATTCCACTTCCAACGGGATGAGCTCGTGCAATCCCACGCAGACGTTCGTCAACGATCCGCGGGGCTCGAGCGCGTTCTTCGCCGCATGGCGGCCGTATGTTTTTTCGCAGATGGGCAAGGCGGGCAATCGCGCGCTCTACCAGTGGATGTTTACCGGATCGACGCAGTATGGCGAGACCGACGCCAACGGCACTCCCTACCTGAGTTACTGGGTGGACCGCTCGCTCCAGAATGCGTTCCCGGCCGGGTCCACGGCCCCCGTGCAGCAGATCCTCGCCGACAACACGACCGATGCTTCTGTCGAGGCGCTGGCGGTGGAGAACGCGAAGGGCACGATCACGGTGATGGTGGTGAACCGCGCGGTGCATGCGGACAGCGACGACAACGGCAGCGGCGACGCGCGCACGGTGGTGGTGGATCTCTCCAGCTTTAACCAGTTTGCGGCGGCCAGCCTGAAGACCGTGGATGCGACGACGAACCTGGTCAGCGGGCCGGTGGGTACGTCGATTCCGCCGTCGAGCCGAATCACGGTTACGTTTGCGGGGTACGGAGTGGCGTTTCTTACGCTGATGCCTTGAGCCCCCCGGGGGGGGGCTGCTGGTTTTGCTGCCCCTCTGGCTACGGAGGCTTGATTCAAGTTCTACGTGACAAACGAGTTGGGCGATGGGACGGCGATCCGAGACAGGGTACGGAATCGTGTGCAAAATGCGGGGCAAACGCGCTTTTTATGGGGGCGATCGGGCCCTTTAAGGGCGCTTTTGGATCGTTCCCGCGCTGCCCGGGGCGGCGAGCCGGACGAGCGTTGGCCGCTTCTAGTTTGGAGTATGCGCCGTTGGGCGAAACAGACTGCAAATCCGGCGGAGAATTTTTGGATGCGCGGAGGGATACGCCGTTGGGGTCGTGGGCCAGTTTGAATTCAATCGACCCTCGGGGGCTGAAGCCCGTACCCTTCACGATCAGCAAACCGATCCACTGCTCCGGTTTGGGTAGTGTCCTGATTTGGTCAAAAGGGAATGTCGTCAAGTGGCCCAGGGTCCAAATTGTGGTTTTGGCTCTCTACTTCATCTTGCGCGGTTCTTATGCTCGAAGGTTTCATTCGTTCCAGCCTCCCGTCCATAAAGCCGCGGAGTACGTCCGAGAAGGACTGAACGTTTTCTCTATCCATGCAGTCCAAAAATGTTACATGTCCTGCGACAATGAATATCTTTCCCCATCCGTCCAACTCTCCGATATCGATTACACAGTTCCCCGTGAACGGAAAAATGCTCTCCTTTTCGCTCTTCCGGGGGGCAAGAGGGAAGTCGAGATCG
>JAJXUS010000258.1:3274-4224 GCA_021782675.1 Acidobacteriota bacterium | reverse complement strand
TATCTGCAGTCCAAGCTGGGCGTGGGCATGAACGGCATGGTGCTGGTCTCGCCGTATCTGAATCCCGCCATCGAAGCGCATGGTGATCTATCGCCGATTCCGTGGATGGTGACGCTGCCGCCGATCACCGCGGCGCACCTGGAGCGGGAGCATAAGCTGACCCCGGAAGCAATGGCCGATGTGATTGCGTACACGCAAGGGACATATGCGACCACGCTGATCGAGGGCCGATCGAATCCAGCGGCGACCGCCGCCATGATTCAGCACGTGACAGAGCTGACTGGGCTGGATCCGACCTTCGTCAAGCAGTCCGGCGGGCGGCTGGAGACGAACGCGTATCTGCGCGAGGCCTACCGCGAGCAGGGGAAGATCGGCTCCATTTATGACTCGAACGTGACATCGTTCGATCCGTTCCCCTACGCCCCTTACCAGAAAGCAAACGATCCGATCCTGGCGGCCATTGTGGCGCCCACCACCGAGGCGATGGTCAACTTTATGACCAACACCGTTGGCTGGAAGGTACAGGGTGCGCAATATAACGCGCTCTCCGACGAGGTAAATAAGCTGTGGGTGGGCGGCGCGGCCCTGCGTGCGGGCTCCGTCACACAACTGCGGCAGGCCGTGGCGGCTGACCCCAACCTGCGAGTCATCATCGCGCATGGCTGGAACGATCTCTCCTGCCCGTTCATGGGCTCCCTGCTAACGGTGGAGCAGATGCCAGTCATGGGCGATCCCACCCGCGTGGCGGTCAAGGAGTATCCCGGCGGGCACATGTTTTACTCGCGCGAATCCAGCCGTCTGGCGCTGCACAAGGACGTAGAGGCGATGTTCAACAAGCATTGACCGGGACAACCTGGGCGCCGGGCTCGGCCGGCCCGGGTTGTGCTGTCGCATGGAAAAATCCGCCCTGACCGGCTCATTACAATAAAGGCATATGGACTTTGAGCTGG
>JAJXUS010000258.1:0-3264 GCA_021782675.1 Acidobacteriota bacterium | reverse complement strand
AGCCCCGGGGCGATCAGGGCCGCGCCATTGACGAGCTGGTCCAGGGCATCCTTGAAGGCGAAAAGCACCAGGTGCTGCTCGGCGTCACCGGGTCGGGCAAGACCTTCACCATGGCGCGAGTGATTGAGGCGTTGAACCGGCCCGCGCTGATTCTGGCGCACAATAAGACACTGGCGGCGCAGCTCTACCACGAGTTCAAGCAGTTCTTTCCGCACAACGCGGTCGAATACTTCGTCTCCTACTACGACTACTACCAGCCGGAAGCCTACATTCCATCGAGCGACCTCTACATTGAAAAAGAGGCGACGATTAACGAACAGCTCGACCAGCTGCGCCTGTCGGCCACGCGGTCACTGTTTGAACGCCGCGATGTGGTGATCGTAAGCTCGGTAAGCTGTATCTACGGCCTGGGCTCGCCGGAGGCCTACTTCGGCATGCTGCTGCTGCTGGAAAAAGGTCAGCGCGTGCGCCGCGAAGATATTACGCGGCGGCTGGTTGAGATTCTGTACGAGCGCAATGATGTGGACTTTCGCCGCGGAACGTTCCGCGTACGCGGCGACGTTATTGAAGTCTTCCCCACCTACGACGAAAGCGCGTACCGCATTGAGCTGTTCGGCGACGAGATCGATTCCCTATCGCAAATTGACCCGCTCTTCGGCACCGTGAAGCAGCAGTACGCGCGGCTGCCGATCTACCCCAAGAGCCATTACGTGGTGCAGCCGGAACGCAAGCGCTCCGCGATTGAGAGCATCCTGGCTGAGCTTGCGGAGTGGGAGAAAGAAGTTGAGGCGCAGGGGCGGATGGTCGAAGCGCAACGCATCCACCAGCGCACGCGGTTTGACCTGGAGATGATCAAGTCCGTCGGCTACTGCCACGGTATCGAGAATTATTCGCGTCATTTCTCCGGCCGCCTGCCGGGCGAACCACCACCCACGCTGCTCGATTATTTTCCCAAGGACTATCTGCTGTTTATCGATGAGTCGCACGTGACCATGCCGCAGATCCATGGTATGTGGCACGGCGACCGCTCCCGCAAGCAGAACCTGGTGGACTACGGCTATCGATTGCCCTCAGCCTTGGACAACCGGCCGCTGAAGTTCGAGGAATTTCAGACCCGCACCAACCAACTGGTTTACGTCTCCGCGACACCCGCGCCGTATGAGCTGGCGCAGGCGGGCGGCGTGGTGGTGGAGCAGATCATCCGGCCCACGGGCCTGGTCGATCCGCAGGTGGAGATTCGGCCGGTGCGCGGACAGATTGACGATCTGTTGGCGGAGATTCGCGATCGCGTGAAAAAGAGTGAGCGCGTACTGGTCACCACGCTGACCAAGCGCATGGCGGAGGATCTGGCCAGCTACTACACCGAAGTGGGCGTCCGCTGCCGCTACATGCACTCCGAAATAGAGACGCTGGAGCGCGTTCGCCTGCTGCGCGATCTGCGCAAGGGCGAGTATGACGTGCTGATCGGCATCAACCTGCTGCGCGAAGGGCTGGACCTACCTGAGGTATCGCTGGTTGCAATCCTCGACGCGGACAAGGAGGGCTTTCTGCGCTCCACAGGTTCGCTGATCCAGACCATCGGCCGCGCGGCGCGGCATGTAAACGGGCGCGCCATCCTGTACGCCGATAAAGTTACCGAGTCCATGGAGCGCGCCATCGGGGAGACCGACCGCCGCCGCGCGATCCAGGAAGCCTATAACGCAGAACACGGGATCACGCCGACCTCCATCCTGCGGCCACTGGATATGGCATTGGCAGGCATTCTGAAGGCCGAGTACGCCGACGTGACTGAAGACGTCGCCGAGCTGCCCGAGAACTTTCGCACCGAAGAGGATCTGGACGCGCACATCAAAAAGCTGGAGACGGCGATGCGCGAGGCGGCGCAGAAGTTTGAATTTGAAAAGGCCGCCAAACTGCGCGACACCATCCGCGAGCTGCGCAGCCGGGATTTTCTATTCGATCCGTCCGGCGGCAGTCAGCCATCCGAAACAGCGCAGTCGTAACCGCCGCGCGTGACATTGCGCGCGGGCTGCGTTATGGTGACGGAGAACTCGCGCTTGCCGCTCCCTGGCCATGAAACTTAATGCATATCTGATTCGCAGCACACTCGTGGGCGGGCTCGCCGGCCTGCTTTTCGGCTTTAACACGGCCGTTATCGCCGGTACTACGCATCTGCTCACCGTCGCGTTTCAACTGACGGGTTCGCAGCTCGGCTTTACCGTCGCCAGCGCATTGATCGGAACCATCTTCGGCGCTCTGTTCGCCGGCATCCCCGGCCAGCGGCTCGGCCGCCGGGATTCCCTGCGGATCATGGCCGTGATGTTTGTGATCTCGGCCGTGGGCTGCGCCTTTGCGTGGAATTGGTATGCGCTGCTGGCCTTCCGCTTTCTGTGCGGTCTTGCGATCGGCGGCGGTTCTGTGCTGAGCCCCATGTACCTGGCAGAGATTGCGCCGGCGGCGTGGCGCGGCCGTTTGGTGGGCGCCTTCCAGATGAATATTGTCATCGGAATTCTGCTGGCGTATCTGTCGAACTACTTCATCGACAGCCTGCACCTTGGCGTTGTGGAGTGGCGCTGGGAGCTGGGCGTTGCGCTGATTCCTTCCCTGCTCTTCGTCATCATGCTGCAGACGATTGGCCGCAGCCCACGCTGGCTGATGATGCAGGACCGCGTGGATGAGGCGCGAGCTGCCGTACGGGCGGCCGGCGTCCATGATCCGAATGCGGAAATTGAGAGCATCGCCGCGTCGATCCACCTGGATCGTCATGCGGTGAAAGAGCCGCTGCTCAGCGCCAAGTACCGCCTGCCGCTGTTTTTGGCCGTAACCGCAGCGATGTTCAACCAGCTTACGGGCATCAACGCGGTCATCTATTACGTCAACGACATCTTCGCCGCTGCCGGGTTCAGCAGTCTTTCCGGCGCGCAGCAGGCCATCTATGTTGGCCTGGCAAATCTGATCGCCACCGTTGCTGCGCTGTCTGTCATCGACAAGCTGGGCCGGAAAACGCTGCTGCTGATCGGCGCCGTCGGGATGGCGGTCTGCCTGTTTGCTGTGGCCGTCATCTTCCAGACCAGCCAGCACCGGGCGTATCTGCTGCCGCTGCTGCTGTTGTATATCGTGATGTTTGCCATCTCCCAGGGCGCGGTGCTCTGGGTGTTTCTTGGGGAGATATTGCCCACCAGCATCCGTACGCAGGCGCAGAGCCTGGGGACCGCAATCAGCTGGCTGGTGAACGTCGGCATCTCATGGATCTTTCCGATCATC
>JAJXUS010000257.1 GCA_021782675.1 Acidobacteriota bacterium | reverse complement strand
ACAAAAAAAGAGCTGCAGCGCTACTTCTCGTCCGTCACCGAGGCCGGCTCGTTTGAGAATCGCTGGGCCATGCCGTACGAGAACGGCCCCATTTACCTGTGCCACGGGCCGAAGGAGCCGCTCCCGGAATACTGGCCGCATACCAGAAACTGGTATTAAGCGGCCGTGCCCATCGCGTTTTCCTCAGCGGGGTTGGCGCGGCTTCTTTTCAAGCAGGGACTGATACAGCGCAATCGTCTGGTCCGCGATCGCGGACCATGAAAAATGCTGCTCCACGCGGCGGCGGCCCGCCTCACCAAACTTTTGTCCCAGCGCCGGGTCTTTCAGCAGCGTATTCAGCTTGCTCGCCAAGTCCCGTGCAAATCGCTCAGAATCGCTGGGAAATCCCGTCTGCGCATCCGCTTCGAACGGCACCAGAAACCCGGTCCTGGCGTCCTCTACCACTTCCAGAATGCCCCCGGTCGCGCTCGCCACCACGGGCGCCTCGCAGGCCATGGCCTCCAGGTTGATGATGCCGAACGGCTCATACACCGACGGGCAGCAGAAGACGCGGCAGTGACTGTAGAGCTGAATCACCTCCGGCTTGGCCGCCATCTCCTCAATCCACACGATGTTTGCATGCGTCGCCCGCGCCTGCTCCACCTTGGCCCGCATCTCGGCGGCGATCTCCGGCGTATCTGGCGCGCCCGCGCAAAGGACCACCTGCGTCTCCGGCGGCAGGTAGCGGATGGCGTCCACCAGATGTGTGACGCCTTTCTGCCGGGTGATGCGCCCCACAAACAGCACGTAGGGCTTCTCCGGATCGACGCCATGCTTCCGGAGCGCGTCCGTGCTGGAGCTGCGCCGGTACTCCTCGAGATCGATGCCGTTGTAGATCACGTGCACGCGCTCGGGATCAATCTCCGGATACACGCGCAGAATATCGCTGCGCGTGCCCTGCGAGACAGCGATCACGGCATCGGCCGCGAGAATCGCCGTGCGCTCCATCCATGAGCTCATCGCGTAGCCGCTGCCGAGTTGCTCCGCCTTCCAGGCGCGCAGTGGCTCCAGGCTGTGCGTGGTCAGAACAAAAGGAATGCCGAAGAGTTTCTGCGCCAGAAACCCGGCCATGGAAACGTACCACGTGTGCGTGTGGATCACGTCAATTGCGCCCAGTGCTTCCATCTGCGCCAGGTTCAGGCTTAGCGCTTCGAGTGCGGTGCGGAATTTTTCCTTGCTGTCGGCAAGCTGGGCCCAGGGCTCACCGCCGCGCACATGCAGGTTGCCGGCGTCGGCGTGCTGTTCGCCCCAGCAATGCACTTCCACCTCGACCCGCTTCGCCAGCTCGCGGCTCAAATACTCCACGTGAACGCCGGCGCCACCGTAAACGTGTGGCGGATACTCTCGAGTCATCAAACCTACGCGCATGGGGACCTCTCCTGATGGCCGCAGCGAATTCCCTGCAGCCGGAAGCGCTATTCTAGCCGCAGGATTTCCACACGGGAAATTAACGGACGTGAATGCGCTCTGAAAAACCCAAGCTCGGGCAGAACTTTCTTGTCAGTCCGGCTGCGCAAATGCAGATTGTGGAGGCGCTGGGAGACATTGCGCACGCCACGGTCATCGAGATCGGCCCCGGCAAAGGTGCGATTACAACACTGCTGCTCCCGCGCGCCGGGCGGCTGCTCGGCATTGAGCTCGATCCTGCACTGGCAGCCGCCGCGCAGGCACGCTGGGCGACTGCAGCCAACCTGACCATTGTCAACGCCAGCGTGCTCGATGCGGATCTGGCGCGGCTCGCATGGCCCGCTTCGCCGGGCCGTGAGGCGGAAAAGCTCGTCGTCGTCGGCAATCTGCCGTACTACATCACCTCCGATATTCTGCTGCACCTGTTCGCGCAGGCCGGTGCCATCGACCGCGCCGTCGTCATGGTGCAGGAGGAAGTCGCTGACCGGCTGGCAGCATCCCCGGGCACACGCGCCTATGGCGTCCTGTCGGCGACGGCGCAGCTCCACGCAACGGTCGAGAAGCTCTTCACCATTCCCCCCGAGGCCTTCGATCCGCCGCCGAACGTCCACTCCGCCGTAGTGCGCCTGACGATGCAGCCCCGCTTTGAGGAGCTCGGCGTGCCGCGCGAACCCTTTCTACGCTTCACGCAGCGCATCTTTCATCAGAAGCGGAAGACGCTGGCCAACAATCTGAAGGCCGCCGGATTCGCGGCCGATGCGATCCAGAAAGCGCTGGCGGATGCCCAGCTCGCGCCCACCGTGCGGCCGGAAGATGTCCCGTTGGAGCAGGCGGCGCAGATATACAAGGCACTAACCTCCAGCGCCAAACAATGAACGGCGCCGCGTGCCCTATGGCTGGCAGGAAAAGGGCCGCTGCCATCGGCAGCAGCCCCGTTGTTGGATCGTGGGATTGCGTTATCGGCCGCCACCACCACCGTGGCCGCCACCACCGCCGCCGCCACCATGGCCGCCACCGCCAAAGCCGCCACCATGTCCGCCGCCACTAAAGCCGCCGTGCCCGCCGCCAAATCCGCCGCGGCCGCCGCTAAAGCCTCCGCGGCCCATCCCACCGCTGAAGCCGCCGTGGAATCCACCCGCGGAGCGAGCGTTCGAGAGGCCGAACCCGCCACGCGGCGTAAAGGAGGTGTGCTGTCCGAAAGCTCCGATCCCACCCATTGAGCGGCCGGCCAGAACTTCTCCGCGTGACAGGTTCACCGAAGAGCGGCCACCGCTCGCCAGCGCTGACCGCAAGGCAATCGTGCCCGGCCGGTCGCCGACGCCGCGCGCAACCATCCGGCCGCCTGAGATCCCACCCGTCCGCGAAATTGCTCCGCCACGGATCGTTCCCACACCGCGAGCTGCAGTCATCCCAGGCCGTACCGCACCCGCGCCGGGCCGTCCGGGCGCGGCAGCGTGCTCCAGCATCGCCGTCCGGATGTTCCCCTGAAAAGCGTGCGCCGGATAGTTGTTATAGAGCGCGGCGTTACGCACGGGCACGTGGGTACCGGCAGGCAGCGTGGCACGCAGGGGCGAAACCCGCGATCCATTGAAGGAGATGGCACGCGCACCGTTCACTGCTCCCCGGCCCGGCTCCACGCGGCCGCCACGAGTTGTTGCGACCCCACGATTGACGGTTCCCGGCATGACCCGGGGCGCCGTTCCAACCGCCACGGTGCGCGGCGGCAGAACTCCTTTATGAATCGAAGGTGGGGCCGGCGCCTGATAGCCAGCGGGTCCGCCGTATACATTGGTATAGCCATAGCCGTAGCCGCCGTATCCATAACCTCCGTACCCATAGCCGCCGTACCCAAAACCGAAGCCGGCAAACGGGTATGCGCCCGGCATCCAGCCCCAGCCAAAGCCTCCGATGTAAGACCACATGCCATAGTGGAAGGGCAGCCATCCCCACGGGTAGCCTGAAACCCAGGAGTAGCCCAAACCTCCGCCGTAGTTGGCCCACGTTCCATAGCCGTACGGGTTGAATCCCGGGCCGACGCCGCTGGGCTGCCATACCATGCCGTAGCCAGGCAGCGGATACCATCCACCGGCGTTATCCAGGTAGCTCCAGCCGAAGCCCGCCTCCAGGATGCTGCCGCCGCCCTGATTCTGAACGCGCGCCGGCGTCTGGTTGGCCGCTTCTTTGGCGGCTTCCTGGTCGAGCTGATCGTTCCACTCGTCAAACCCGCTGGGCGCAATCCCATCCGCAATGGTGTACTGCGCATTCCCGCTAGGCTTGAACAGGATGGACTTGCCCTGCGGCACTTCAGCCAGATAGCCGTTCGACGTGCCCTGCACCTGGATCTCGCCGTCAAAGACTGCAACCTCTTCCGGATTCGCTGCAAGATTTACCCGAAACGTGCTGTTCGCCGTCGGCATGGCGGTGCGATTGTCGAAGTTCACCTGAAACGGCGTTTTCGGATCGCTGCGCAGCTCGTAGTACACCAGGCCCGCCTTCTGGTCCACCCCTGTCTGCAGCGTGCCGTCGCTTCCAGCGGACAGCTTCGTCACCTCGAGCGTGCTGTTCGGCGTGATCCGCGCTACACTGCCGTCTTCAAATTCAATTTCGGCCCGGCCGTCGTTCCCTGTCTCAACGCCATACCCCTGCAGGATGGGCATGTTAATGACGGCTTGAGGAAACTGCACGCCGCCATCGTGCGTAACCTTAACAGTTCCCTCCACCAGGCTCAGGCGCACGGCGCGAACCTGCGCAGCCGGAAGGCCCGCAGGCTGCGAGCCT
>JAJXUS010000256.1 GCA_021782675.1 Acidobacteriota bacterium | reverse complement strand
AGAGCATTCAGCGTGAGGATATCGAGGGCGGGCGGGCAGTCCAGGACCACCAGACGCTCCGGGCCTGTGTATTTGGCCAGGGCATTCCGCAGGCGGAAGGCGCGATCTTCAGCATTGACCAGCTCCACGTTGGCCCCGATGAGGTGCTTACTGCTGGGAATCAGGGTGAGATGTTCGACGTCGGTCTGCAGTGAGGTCTCCGCAACGGTCGCTTCGCCGGAGAGGATGCTGTAGATGGAGAGGCGGTCGGCGTCCCGGGCAAAGCCCAGGCCGCCGGTGGAGTTGGCCTGCGGATCGCAGTCGATCAGCAGGGACGCGATGCCCTCGAGAGAGAATCCGGCCGCGAGATTGATAGCGGTGGTGGTCTTGCCGACCCCACCTTTTTGATTGACGACGGCGATAACTTTGCGCATGCGGATGAGCCGTTAGGCTATCGAACGCAGGGCAACGGGCGCAACGGACCAGACTGTGCATATCGGGACCAGACTGTGGAGAACTCCCATCTGTGGCGCGAGATGGGGCGGAGAACCCGTGTTGCGACAATTAGTTAGACGGAACCCGCAGATGTGGCATTTGGCGGGCCAAAAACAGGGCTCGGTGGAAAACTTTCGTAATTCAAACGTCAGGATAAGAGGCTGGCGCAGGGCCGAATCGTTCCCCGGAACGGGGTGGATGTTCCACGTGGAACATATCGGTGCGGGATCCTCGGGGTGCCATGTCCGGGGCGGCCAAATGTTCCACGTGGAACAATGCACTGCGTCAGGGCTCAAGACCGGAAATGTTCCACGTGGAACATCTACCCGGTTGGGTTCCACGCAGGATCACCCGCTGCCGGGAAGCCGGAACGGCGGTGGTCTCCCAGAGAAGGTGCGGAAGCAGCGCATGGATCGCCGCAGACTCCTTGTCCGAAGTGAGCACAATACAGGCGGCCCCAGGCTGCATCCGCGCCGCCGCACCCTGCAGCGCCTGCGCCATCCGATCGACCGCCCGCAGCATGACCGCATCGAATCGCCGCTCCGGCTCCATCGACTCCACCCGGCCGGCCCAGACGCTCGTGTTCCTTAGCGGAATATGCCGGAGGGCCTCCCGAAGGAATGCGGCCTTCTTTGCCTGCGATTCTGCGAGGGTGAACGTCAGATCGTGGCGCAACGCGGCGGCTGGGATGCCGGGAAGGCCGGCCCCGGAACCATAATCCAGCACCGTGGCGGGACCGGCGGGAAGAAGCTGCGCCGCCAGCAGACATTCGGGCAGATGCAGGGCGGCCATCTCCCGCGGATCGCGCACTGCCGTCAGGTTCATGCGACGGTTCCACGCATAGAGCAGTTGGAGATAGCTAGCCAGGGAATTGGCCAATGCTGGCGGTGCGCCGGGTGGTAAATGCGCGGCGATGGCCGCCACCAGCTCCGGACCCGCATCCATCCGGCTTCCCGTAAAGCCGTTTGCGTCATCTTCTCCGCCCATTTGCGCTAGGCTCCCGGCTGGGGTGGGCGCAGCCGCCAGGCGGAGGCCGCCCGGACAAACGCCGCGAAGATCTGCCGGCTGGCAGCGCTTTGCGCGGTATCCCGCTCCGGATGCCATTGCAGGCCGAGCACGAAGCGGTCGGGCTGGATGCCCTCAACCGCCTCAATCACCGCGTCGATCGGGGAACGGGCGACGACGCGCAAGCCGTCCCCCGGCCGTGCAATCGCCTGATGGTGGCTGGAGTTGACGGTCAGACGCAGGCCCTCGGGTTTATGCAGTATCTCCGGGCTGCTGCCGGTGATCTCCGCCAGCAGCGACCCGGGATGAATTGCGACGGCGTGGGATGCGCTGCCATCGGCCGCACGGTGCGAACAAGAGCCTTCGGCGAGATGCTGCACCAGGGTCCCCGAGCGCCACACGTTCAGCGATTGCGTGCCATAGCAGATGGTCAGCAGGGGCTTGCGCAGGTTAAAGGCGTCCTGCAGCAGCAGTTCATCCGCGTTCTCGCGGGCAGGGTCGGGGGGTGCGGTCTGCGGGTCGCGACTTTCGCCGTATTTTCCTGGGTTTACGTCTGCCGGGCTCCCGGGCAGCAGAACGCCGGAGCAGGTGGCGACGAGGGTGGCAATCTCCGCGCTGGAGCAGCCCAGCGAGATGCGGATGGGCATTCCGCCAGCCTGCCGGATGGCTTCCTCATATTGCGGCAAGGTACGGGCGGTATAGTCCGGCCGCTGGCTGTTGGGTTCGGGAATGGCGATGCGCGGCGGCGCTGTTTCGGCGGGGCTCATTGAGAAAGCTCCGCAGGCGCCGGATCTGGCTGGTCAAGGCACGGACAACCATATTGCGCGGACATCGCGGCAATCGCGTCGGCGACGCGCGCCACCAGTTGCTCCGCCTGCCGGGTGGTATAGCCGGTGGTGGGAATGGGCGCACCCACCACCAGGTACAGCGGGCGAGGATGCAGGTGGTAGGTGTGCATGGGCATCAGTTCGTGCGTGCCTACGATGGCCAGCGGAACAATAGGAGCCTGGGCGCGAATGGCGATAATGGCGAGGCCCGAGAGAAACGGCTGTAAGCGTCCATCGGGCGATCGGCCGCCCTCCGGGAACAGGACCAGGGACAGGCCGCGGCGGACTGTCTCCGCCCCGCGGCTGAGGCTGGCCAGGTTGGCGCGCAGGCTGGTGCTGTCTACGGCAATTTGACCGGAGCGACGTAAGTACCATCCGATGAATGGGATACGGAACAATTCATGGCGCGCGAGGATACGGAACTGAAAGGGAAGCTTGCTCAGAATGACCGGCGTATCCATATAGGACAGATGGTTGGCGGCGTACACGGCCGGGCCCACGGCGGGAAGGTTTTCAGCGCCTACCAGCCGAACCGGGGAGGCGGTAATGCGCAGTACGGTGTTGCCCCAGGCCCGCGCAATGCGGTGCTGCACGCGGCCGGAGGGGTCAAACAGCGACGCCAGCAGGGCGACACTGCCGAAGGCCGCAGTGGTGAGAGCAAAGGCGGGCCACAGCAGCAGATAGCTGAGCCACGGCAGCCAGCGCGGCTGGGAGGGTACGCTCATTGCGCAGCTCCCGGACCGGCGACCAGGCGGCGCACCGCACCGGCGAGATAGACGGAGCCCGCGCAGACAAGCAGCCCGTCCGGCGGCGTCAGATTCAATGCCAGCGCCAGACCCTGCTCCGGGGAGGCGACGGCGTGGGCGGACACACCCAGCGCATCGGCTGCCTGCAGCAGGTCTTCCACGGAGGCCGAGCGCGGCGAGGGAACGGGCGTGACCACGACGGCGGCGAACAGCGGGAACAAAATCTGAGCGATCTCCAGAAAGGCCTTGTCCCGCATACACCCGAAGAGCAGCACCGGTGCGGCAGCGCCGGGCGGCGAAAATTCGCGGAGCGCGGCCCGCAGCGTCCAGGCGCCGGCGGGGTTATGCGCCACATCCAGCAGCACGGCGGGACGCTTGCCGCGCGCGGGGAAGTATTCCAGCCGGGCGGCCCAGCGGGTATCGCGGATGCCCGCGGAAATGGCGGCGTTCGGGATATTGTAACCGTGGCGGTTACGTAACTCGACCGCGGCTGCAATGGCCAGCGCGACGTTGCGGTGCTGGTGTGCGCCGGGCAGCGGTGTGTCGAGGGTAAGGGGCTCTCCGTCCAGCAGGACCGATGCCACTGGCGGATGGGAATCGCCACTGGAGCGGATGGCGGTCTGCGGCATATACGCGGCCGCGTTGATCGCGGTTACTTCGAGCGCGGTGGCAACTTCGCCGATGGCGCGGTTGGCCTCGGGGTGTTGCGGCAGCGTGATGAGGGTGCCGTTTGGCCGGAGAATGCCGGCCTTCTCGCGGGCAATGGCGTCGATGGTGGGTCCGAGCCATTCGGTATGGTCGAGTGAGATGTCGGTAATGATCGAAAGCAGCGGCTCAACGATGTTGGTGGCGTCCAGGCGACCGCCCATGCCCACCTCCAGCACCGCAAGGCCCACCTTCTGCTCGGCGAAGTGCACAAAGGCCAGCGCGGTAAGCATCTCAAAGAAGCTGGGAGGGTGCGGCAGCGCGCCCGAAGCGACGAGTGCCCCGGCTTTGGCATCCACGTGAAAATAGAGCCGGGCGAAATCGTCGTCTGCAATGTCGCGGCCGTTAATGCGGATGCGCTCATTCACGCGTTCGAGATGCGGAGAGGTGTAAAGCCCAGTCCGGTAACCGGCCGTTTCAAGAATGCTGGCCAGCGTTGCCGCCGTTGAGCCTTTTCCGTTGGTGCCGGCGATGAGAA
>JAJXUS010000255.1 GCA_021782675.1 Acidobacteriota bacterium | reverse complement strand
AGGCCGGCGTGGACGATAATCTGCCACTGGTGAATGCGCAGGCGACCCTGGCCTCGGCGCAGAACAACCTGATCGACAGCCTGTATCGCTACAACGTGTCCAAGCTGATGCTGGCGCGCGCGACAGGCGTGATTGAGTTGGAGTATCGCGCCTACCTGGGACGCTGACGCCGTGCCGGCTGATTGAGATCTCCTCTCTGGATAGGGCGCCTGACACGGGTTGGGCGGTCTGCTTTATTTGAGATCGCGTAACCGGCGTGCCAACTCTTCCTCCAAGCAGATATAGTGAACGCTTCAAGAGCAGACGGATTTCTGTGTGCGCGCAGGTGCCTGCACACGGACTGATCTGTTTCTGACGCAGCGCATGTTTTCGAGTGGAGCGCTGCGGGACCCGCTGGGTGAGGTGGACCTAGGGAATGGCGTGGATGCGGCGCATCGGAATGCGTGGAGTGCTGGTGGGCTGGCTGTTTGTGCTGAGCGCCGTGGCCTACATGGACCGCACAAATGTCGCGATTGCGGGAGCGGGCCTTCGCGATGCACTGCAAATCGACAATCTTCAACTGGGATGGATCTTCAGCGCGTTTCTGGTGGGCTATGCGGTCTTCCAGGTGGCGGCGGGATGGCTGGCGTGTCGATACGGTCCGAGGCGCGTGCTGGCCGGTGGCGTGCTGTGGTGGGGCTTGTTTTCTGCGCTCACGGCAATGGTGGATGCGCGGGTGGCGCATGTACTTGTTCTGTTGATTGCGATCCGCTTTGCGCTGGGTGCGGCGGAAGCGGTGATGTATCCAGCCGGGAGCCAGTTTGTGGCCGAATGGATTCCCGTGACGGAGCGCGGACGCGCGAATGGATGGATTTTTGCCGGTGTAGGAGCGGGCGCGGGACTGAGTGTTCCTGTGCTGACCTGGATTGTGACGCATCTGGGATGGCGCGCGTCGTTCTGGTTCAGCGCGCTTGTGGGGACTGCAGTTGCGCTGGGCTGGTATCTGCTGTCGCGTGACAGGCCGGAAGAGCACCCACATGTGTCGCGCGCAGAGCTGGAGCTGATTGTGGCTACGCGGGTCATAGGGGGAACCAGGTCCACCGGCGTGCAGGTCTCATGGTGGGCTGCGATTTTCAATCGCAGCATACTGGCGATGACCGCGAGCTACTTCATGTATGGCTATGTGGCGTGGATCTTCTTCAGCTGGTTTTATCTCTATCTGGCGCAGGTGCGGCACATGAATCTGCAGGCCGATGCGCTGTTGACGATGATTCCCTTTCTGGCAATGACGGCGTGTTGCCTGGCGGGCGGTTCGCTGAGCGACTGGGCGACGAAGCGCTACGGGAGCCGCGTGGGCCGGTGTGGTGTGGCCACGGTGGCAATGGGGTTGACGGCTGTGTTTCTTGCTGTTGGCGTGCACGCGCGCGGTCCGTACACGGCGAGCCTGATTCTGGCGGGCGGTGCGGGTGCGCTGTATCTGTCGCAGAGTTCGTTCTGGGCGGTGACGGCCGATCTTTCAGGGGAGCGAACAGGCGTGGTGTCCGGCGTGATGAATATGGGCGGCCAGATTGGAGGTGCCGTAACAGCTTCGTTGACGCCCTACATTGCCGCGCATCTGGGTTGGACGGCAGCGTTTGACTGTGCGGCGCTGCTGGCAATGGTGGGCGGGGCGTTGTGGCTTGTGGTAAAGCCTGTGCCGCCAGTTGCGATGGCGGGTGACAGACCGCGAGCGGGCTCACCGGCTCTTGCAGGACGCGAATAAAAGCTCCGCTGAAGGCCGGGTGCAGGAGCATACTACTGTCAGTCGAGGAGGTCGGTCGGAGATGGCATCAATGTGGTCGCGAAGAGATTTTCTGGGTGCGGCGGGCATGGCTGTGGGCGCGCGAATGGCAAGGCCCGCACTGGCCGGAGCGTTGCGCACGCCTGCAAGCCGCGTAGCGATTGCGCAGTGCCAGGAATACAACCGGCAAGTGACGGATGTGCTGGCGTCGATGTTCAACCAACTGGGCGGCATCGAGAAACTGGTGAATGGCAAGACGGTGGCGATCAAACTGAACTTGACCGGGACGCCCAAAGACAGACTGAACAGGATGCCGATGCAGATGACGCATTGGGTGCATCCGCAGGTGATTGGCTCCGTGGTGACGCTGCTGGGGCAGGCTGGAGCGAAGCGGATCCGGCTGCTGGAGAGCGCGCCGTTTGGCACCAAGCCACTTGAGGCGTTCATGGTGTCAGCGGGCTGGCAGCCGAAGGACTTTGCGAGCGCCGCGCCGCATGTGGAATTTGAGAACACGAATTTTCTGGGTAGTGGCAAGACGTATGCGCGCTTCATGGTGCCGGGCGGTGGGCTGATGTATGCGGGCTACGATCTCAACCACTCGTATCGCGACTGCGACGTGTTTGTCTCGCTGGCCAAGCTGAAGGAGCACCGGACGGCGGGCGTGACGCTTTCAATGAAGAACTGCTTTGGTATTACGCCCTGCACGATTTACAGCGATAATGCGCCAGTGGATGAGCCGTCGATTGTGCCATCGGGCTTTCGCGGGCCAATGCATTCGGGCTCGCGCGTGCCGCCGAAGAGTGCGCCGCAGCCGGTGGCCCAGTCGACGGACCCTGGCTTCCGCGTGCCGCGCATCACAGCGGACCTGGTGGCGTCGCGGCCGATTCACCTGGCGGTGATTGACGGCATCTACACGATGACGGGGGGCGAACTACCGGACCAGGAACCGAACTGGATTCATCAGGCGGTGCATCCGGGGCTGCTGATTGCGGGGATGAACTGCGTGGCGACCGATGCAGTGGCAACGGCGGTGATGGGCTTTGACCCTATGGCGGACAGGGGCACGCCACCGTTTGAGAAGTGTGACAGCACGCTGGCGCTGGCGGAGCATCTGGGCGTGGGCACGCGCGACCTGAATCGCATTGAGGTGGTGGGTACGCCGATTGCGAAGGCGCGGTATCGTTTCCCGACACTGACGCAGTTGACGACGTAGAATGGTGGGCGACTGAGCAGGGGGTGCACAGTTGCCGATTCCGCGTCGTGATGTGATGAAAGGCTTTGTGGGGGCTGGTGCAATAGCACTGGCCCCTCGTGCTGTTTGGGCGAATGAGCAGGCAGAGCGGGCTACACGAGGCATGCCTGCTCCGCGCATCAAAGACATTCGCGTGATTGAGTGCGAGCCAGATGGCGTGCGGCTGACGGTGGTGAAGATCACGACCGACCAAGACGGCCTTTACGGCTATGGATGCGCGACCTTCACGCAACGGGCTGACCTGGTGAAACCCGCGGTGGAGAAGTATCTGAAGCCATTCTTGCTGGGCAAGACAACGGACCGCATCGAGGACATCTGGCAGTCGTGCTACGACAGTTCGTACTGGAAGAACGGGCCGGTGCTGAACAACGCCATCAGCGGCATCGATGAGGCTCTGTGGGACATCAAAGGGCGGCAGGCGGGCATGCCGGTGTATCAGCTTGCCGGGGGCAAATGCCGCGAGGCGGCGGACACCTACGCGCACGCGAGCGGTGCGGAGTTTGAGGATGTGGTGGAGAGCGCGCGGAAGTATATGGCGCAGGGATTTCGTAACATTCGCGTGCAGGTGGGCCTGCCGGGAATGGCGGGATACGGTTCGCAGCACAATGAGGCTGGAAGACCGAAGGCCCTGCACGACAAGCCGCTCTTTGACCGCGAGGAACAGGTGCGGCGCGGGCTGAAGCTGCTGGAGATTTGCCGGCGCGAGCTGGGCAATGAAGTGGAGCTGTTGCATGACATGCACGAGCGGCTGACGCCGAATGAGGCTGTACAGTTTTGCAAGGAGGCGGAGCAGTACAGGATGCTCTTTCTGGAGGATCCGCTTTCGCCGGAGGACCTGGGCTATTTCCGGCAGATTCGCGCGAACTGTGCAACGCCGATTGCGATGGGCGAGTTGTTCAACAGCCCACATGAGTGGCAGCCGCTGATTGTGAATCAGTTGATTGACTACATTCGGGTTCACGTGTCGCAGGCGGGCGGCTTTAGCCCGGCGCGGAAGATTGCGATTCTGGCTGAACAGTTTGGCGTAAGGACGGCGTGGCATGGACCGGGCGATGTGTCGCCGGTGGGGCACATGGCGAATGTGACGCTGGACCTGGTGAGCTACAACTTCGGGATCCAGGAGTATTCGCCGTTCAACGAGCGCACGCAGGCAATTTTTCAGGGGTGCCCGGAGTGGCGCGACGGATACCTGTGGGCGAGTGAGAAGCCCGGATGGGGCATTGAGATA
>JAJXUS010000254.1 GCA_021782675.1 Acidobacteriota bacterium | reverse complement strand
GCGTGGAGCATTGGATGCAGGAACTCGCAGCATGCGGCGAACGCATCGACTACGCCTGCTGGGATCTGTATGCAGCGGTATCGCAATGGTACGAAGCCGACGAGCGGCAAAAGGCAGCGCGACGCCAGATGCGGCTGGATACGCTGCACGCCATTGAACAGGGCGGCAATGAAACGGGTGCCATCGCCGATCGCATCGCCACGGCCGTCCTGCGGCGGCATCTTGAAACCATGTTGCGGCTGGGAATTGTCTACGATTTCCTGCCGCGTGAGAGCGAAATACTGCACCTCCATTTCTGGGACGCGGCCTTTCGTCTGATGCAGGAAACCGGCGTCATCTATCGCGAGACCGAGGGTAAGAACTCCGGCTGCTGGGTGATGCGCCGCGCCGGAACCACTGGTCCGCAGGGCGATGGGCCCGATGAAGAGGCGAAGATCATCGTCCGCTCCAACGGCACTGTGACGTATGTTGGCAAGGACATTGCGTACCATCTTTGGAAGTTCAACCGGCTGGGGCTGGACTTCGGCTATGCCCGCTTCCACCGCTACCCGGACGGGCATGAGTGCTGGATCTCCACCACAAAGGGCGAAGAGCCGCATCCGCTATTCGGCCACGCCAGTACGATCTATAACGTCATCGACTCACGCCAGGCTGACCCGCAAAACAATGTGATTGAGGCGCTGAAGGGCATGGGTCTTGCAGACGCCGCGCAGAACTATCACCACTTTTCCTATGAGATGGTGGCGCTCACGCCGCGCTGCGCCAAAGAGCTGGGCTACACCGTGGCGCCGGAAGATGAAGCACGCCCGTACATCGAGGTCTCTGGACGCAAGGGCTTCGGCGTCAAGGCCGACGACCTGATCGATAAGCTGATCGCTGCCGCGCTTGCGCAGGTAGAATCCCGCCAGCCCGAACGGCCGACAGCGGAGCGGGAAGCCATCGCCCGCACCATTGCGATTGGCGCGCTGCGCTACTACATGCTGCGCTACACGCGGAACGCCGTCATTGCCTTCGACTTTCACGAAGCGCTGAGCTTTGAAGGCGAGACCGGCCCCTACACACAATACGCCGCTGTCCGCGCCGCGAACATTTTTCGCAAAGCCGGGACCACCCCGGAAGCGGCGCTGGCAGCCTTTGCCGGTCTGGACGCCGCACAGTGGTTCTCCGGCGCGGATGGCGACGAGCTGTGGGCCCTGTGGCTGCTGGCCGGCAAGTCGGCGCTGGTGCTGGAGCGCGCCATTGAAACCACGGAGCCGGCCTATCTCGCGCGGCATGCGTTCCAACTGGCGCAGCAGTTCAGCAACTTTTACCATCGGCACCATATTCTGACGGAAGCCGATCCAGCCCGGAAAACGGTGCTGCTGGCCACTGCGGCCATCGCGCGGCGGGAGCTGATCCGTGTGCTGATCTGGCTGGGAATTGACGTGCCGGACGCCATGTAGATTGTCTGGCTGTCATTCCCGAAGAAACAGCCAGTAGCAGAAAGCAGATTCCCTGCGGGAATGACAGCAAGAGGAGCGAAAGCAAAAGCAGGGGCAGAAGCACGAAGCAGATTCGCGGTTTTTTGCTGTTGGCCTTGCTTTTCTGGTTGTCATCCCCGCCGGGGATCTGCTTTGTTCTGTAGCGCTGCGGTTCTTTCGGGCACCGTACGATACGGCTTTGCGCCAAAACCTCTTCCAACCGCATCTACGTTTGGCAGGAGAACCTCGAGCTATGGCCGCCTGTAAACACCTTGCCAATATCCATCCCGTTCCTCCCAAAACGCCGCAGGGTTGCGAGGAGTGCCTGAAATCCGGCGACCGGTGGGTGCATCTGCGCCTGTGTCTGACCTGTGGACACGTCGGTTGCTGCGACTCTTCAAAGAACCGCCATGCGACGAAACATTTTCACGAAACAAACCACCCCGTCATGCGCTCCTTCGAGCCGGGCGAAACCTGGGGCTGGTGCTATGTGGATGAGACGATGATGAAGCTCCCCCGCGAAGCATTTTCCTAACCCGGTCTTCTACACTGGAAGCATGATTCCTACGCTCGAGTGGACCGATGCCGGGGTGCGCTTTCTCGACCAGACAAAGCTGCCCGTTGAAGAGACCTACGTGCTGGCGCGCGATCACCGCGATGTCGCTGAGGTGATCCGCACCATGGTCGTGCGTGGCGCGCCGGTTCTTGGTGTCAGCGCGGGTATGGGCGTTGCGCTGGGTGTGCTGCGCAGCCCAGCTCGCACGCCTGCGGAGCTTCATGCCGAACTGAACACCATCTGCGATACGCTCGCCGCCACGCGGCCCACGGCCGTCAATCTGTTCTGGGGTATTCAGCGGGTTCGCACTCTGGTGGAAACCATGCTGCAGCAGCCCGGCGTCTCGCTCGACGCTGTCCGCCAGGCAGCGGTCACAGAAGCGCGCCGCATGTATGACGAAGACATCGCCGCGTGCCGCGCCATGGGGCAGTTTGGCGCAGGCTTGATGCCCAGGAATGGCGGCGTGCTGACACACTGCAACGCCGGGGCGCTGGCGACCTGCGGCTACGGGAGCGCGCTGGGCGTCATCCGGGCCGCGCTGGAGAGCGGAAGCACCCTGCACGTTTACGCCGATGAAACGCGGCCGTTTCTGCAAGGCGCGCGGCTGACCGCCTGGGAGTTACTGCATGATGGGATTCCCACCACGGTGCTCTGCGACAACATGGCCGCCAGCCAGATGCGCGCGGGCAAGATTCAGGCTGTCATCGTCGGTGCTGACCGCATCGCCGCCAACGGCGACGTAGCCAACAAGATCGGCACCTACGGCGTCGCCGTGCTGGCGAAGGAGCATGGCATTCCGTTCTATGTCGCGGCTCCCTGGGCCACCATCGATATGGCGACCCCGACCGGGGAGCAGATTCCGATCGAAGAGCGGGCCGCGAGCGAGGTGACCCACTTCAACGGGCGCCAGATCACCCCGGAAGCCGCCAAGATCTGCAACCCGGCCTTCGACGTCACCCCGGCAAAATACGTCACCGCCATCATTACGGAACGCGGCGTCCTCCGCGCACCATACGCACGATCTCTCACTCAGGCAGTTGAAGAGGAATCCGCTTCGGTATAACGATTCGCCGGTACCGCATCGCACATATTTTTCTTGCCGCGACTGAGCCGCGTCTACACTAGCTCCATGTCTACGGGTGCGCAAGTGAAAGCGAAAGGCGGCGTTGCAGTTTCTTCCAGCACACCTGCTCCGCTTTCGAATCAGGCTTCTGCACACCTGAATATGCTGCGTGGAATTGCAGCGTTTGTTGTTTTATTTGGACACTGGCGCAGTCTGTTTTTCGTCGACTGGCCGCAGGTTCATCAACGTAATCTGGCATTGGAATTTTTCTACGGCTCCGCGAAGTACGGGCATCAGGCCGTGGTCGTTTTCTTTGTTCTGAGCGGATACTTGATTGGACGAACCGTTCTGCGCGCGGTGTGGGCTGGGAAATGGTCGGCAAAGCATTATGCCTTCCATCGAATGATTCGCTTGGAGCTGGTACTCCTGCCGTCATTGCTGCTTTGCTGGATGTGGGACTTCACCGGCATCCAAATATTCCGGCCGTCGCCTACATATATGGGAACCGGCGGCAGCATGGTCCTGCTCGAAAATGTGTCCCAGCTGCTGAACTTCCGCATCTTCGCCGGAAATGCCGCATTTCTCCAGACGCTTCTCGTACCCTGCTTCGGATCGGACCAGCCGTTATGGAGCTTAGCGAATGAATTCTGGTACTACGTTTTGTTTCCTTGCATGGTAGTTGCCCTTACCAAAGGTTTTTCATGGAAGCGCAGAGTCTTCTCGGCTGCCATCATGATTGTCGTTTCTCTTTTTATCGGGAAATGGATGCTGGGAGGCTTTTTGATATGGCTTCTCGGAGTCGGACTGATCTTCTTACCAAGGCCAAATGGACTGAGGATTCGCTACCATTGGCTCTTCCTCGGAATCACTTTCTTGTTGGTCATCATCCAGCTTGTATTGACCTATGATCCACACCATATAGAACAGGGCATCAATACAGACTGCGTCCTGGGCATAGTGGTCGCGTTTTTTGTCTACGCCCTGCTGCACAATCCTCAACCTGCCGGCAGACTGTACAGTGGCATCGCGAAACAGATTGCCGGTTTTTCCTACACTCTGTATCTCACGCACATGCCAATCCTTGTGTTTTTCTCGGCCTGGATGAAGCACCGCAGTCTCCCGACGATGAAAGGCTCCCTGCTGCCTCTTGCAATACTGTGTGTCACCATCGCCTACGCATACGTCATCGCGATGATCTTCGAACGAA
>JAJXUS010000253.1 GCA_021782675.1 Acidobacteriota bacterium | reverse complement strand
GAAGTACACCAGATTGCAGATTTCGCGCGCCACGCCGAGCCGGATGAAGTACTCGCCCGTGCCGGTTGCGGAGACGGCGCAGGACTGATTGGACGCATAGGTGCCTGCGCCGATAATCGGCGAGTCGCCGATGCGGCCCCAGCGTTTGGCGGTCAGTCCCCCGGTGGAAGTGCCCGCGGCGATGTTGCCTTGCCGGTCGAGCGCGACCACGCCCACGGTGCCGTATTTGTGCGCGTCCGGCGGTTCGGGCAATGAATCGTTCCAGGCCTCGGGCGCGGGCGGCGCACCGGCTGGACGCGGCGGAATGGGCAGGCCTTCCTTCTTCAACTCGCGTACCAGCGACTGCCAGCGGCGCTCGGTGAAGAAGAAACTGGGGTCCACCTGCTCCAGCCCCACGTGTGCAGCAAAGGCATCGGCTCCGTCCCCGGAGAGCATCACCCACTGAGATTTTTCCATCACGGCGCGTGCCAGGCTGATGGGATGCCGGGTGCGCGTGACTCCGGCCACGGCGCCGGCCTTCAGCGTTGCGCCGTCCATGATGGCCGCGTCCAGTTCATTCCGGCCATCGGCGGTAAACACGGCGCCGCGGCCCGCATTGAAGAGCGGATCGTCTTCGAGGATGTGGATCGACGCCTCAATTGCATCGAGCGACGAGCCACCGCCATCCAGCACCTTCGCGCCCGCTTCAATGGCTTCTTTCAGAGATGCACGGTAGGCGGCTTCCGTTTTGGGATCCATGGATGCGCGCTCGATGACGCCCGCGCCGCCGTGGAGCACAATGGCCCAGCGGTGCGGCGGCTGCGCCTCGTGCGGTGTCTGGGCTGCGGAGGAAATTGCAGCCGCCGCCATCAGCGCCAGAATCGGAATTCCTGCCATCGACTTCATGCGGATCACCTCGTGCCTCCCATGCTATATCGCAGTGCGGGGGCGATTGCGCGCAGCGCATGATTTAAGATCGCAATCAATGAGGATGCGTATTCGCGCTTTTGTGGCGTGCCTTTTCCCCTACGCCTTTGCTGTGATGGCCCACGGCGGTCCGCGGCCGATGGCGGTGAAGGTTGTGGTTGTGGCCATGTTTGAGCAGGGCCAGGACACGGGGGATGCGCCGGGCGAACTGCAGTACTGGGTCGAGCGGGACCGACTGGATCGCGTCTATCCGCTGCCCGCCGCCTACCATTCCGCGCGCATGAATGCGCGGGGCGAGATGGCCGTGCTGACCGGGCAGGGCACGGCGAACGCCGCGGCGACGATCATGGCGCTGGGACTTGATCCGCGCTTTGATCTGCGCCATGCGTACTGGCTGATTGCGGGCATCGCGGGCGCAACGCCGGAGCGGGCCTCACTGGGATCCGCGGTGTGGGCGCGGTGGGTGGTGGATGGCGACCTGGGGTATGAGATCGATGCGCGTGAGATTCCGTCGGATTGGACCACGGGCTATATCCCTCTGCGCAAAGAGCGGCCTTTTGAAATGCCGGCGGCGCCGCTGGATGGACAGGTGTATGCGCTGAACGCGGGTCTTGCACAGTGGGCTTACGATTTGACGCGCGCGATCCCCCTGGCGGACACCGACAGGCTGCGCGCGGCACGCGGCCATTTCGACGGAGCGGCGGCGCAGCGGCCTCCGTTTGTGGCGATGGGCGATGAACTGTCGTCCTCGACCTACTGGCACGGCGCACGGATGGACGCGTGGGCCGCGCAGTGGGTCAGCTACTTCACGGGCGGCAAGGGGCAGTTTGTGACCACCGCGATGGAAGATACCGGCACTCTGCTGGCACTGAAGGATCTGAGCCGCGCAGGGCGCGTGGATTGGAACCGCATCCTGGTGCTGCGCACAGTGAGCAATTTTGACCGCCAGCCACGCGGGATGAGTGCGGCTGAAAGCCTGGCGCAACAGCGCATCGGGACCTATAGCGCCTATCTGCCTTCGCTGGAAGCGGCCTACACGGTGGGTCACGCGGTGGTCGAAGAAATTCTGGACCACTGGAGCCGCTTTGAGAAAGACGGCATCCAACAGTGAAGCGGCGCAGGCAGAACTTCTGAATCCATCCATACGCATGGCTGTCCTATTCTGAGCAAGCCGTAACACTGCGCAGACGCGGGAATGTTGTAGATTGACATCTGCAGAACCCGGCGGAGATCGCGAGGTCGAATCGTCATGATGACCGCATTGGTAATTGCCTTCATCGGCGCTCTGGTCTTTGGCGCGCATCTCTTTGTGGGCCTGTTTGCCAAAACCCGCGTGCCGGACGTGCTGCTGCTGATTGTCATCGGACTGATTCTGGGGCCTGTGACGCACCTGGTGACGCCGGCGGAGTTTGGCAAGGTCGGCCCGATCTTTACCACCGTCACGCTGGTTTTCATCCTGTTTGAGAGCGGCACGGAGCTGCAGATTCACACGCTGCGCACGGCGCTGAAGGGCACGCTGATTCTGGCCACGTTGAACTTTGTGGTGACGGCATGCATGGTGGCGCTGGCGGCGTGGAAGCTGGCGCATCTTGGGGTCATGCGCTCGTTGATGATGGGGTCCGTTCTGGGCGGCATCTCGCCCGCGGTCGTGATCCCTCTTTCCGCGCAGCTCAAGATGGGTCGCGCTTCGTCGGTGATTCTGTTTTTGGAATCGGCGGTGGGGGATGTTTTTTCGATCGTGATCGCGCTGGCTCTGCTGGACGGCATGCGGGCGGGCAATGTGCGCGTGGGGCCGATGCTGGGGGCGCTGGTGGGCTCGTTTCTTCTTGCCGGAGTTCTGGGCGGACTGGGCGCGGTCTTCTGGTCAAACCTGCTGAGCCGGATGCGCACGCTGCAGAACGGCATGTTCACCACGGCGGCGTTCATGTTTCTGATCTTTGGCGTGACGGAGATGCTGGGTTACAGCGGGGCCATTGCCGCGCTGGTGTTCGGCATTGGCCTGGGCAACGTGGCATGGCACGGCGCGCTGATGTCAAAGAAGTTTCCGTCGCTGGAGCCGGTGGGGCTGAACGAGCGCGAGAAGACGTTTTTCGCAGAGATTGTTTTCCTGCTGAAGACGTTTTTCTTTGTCTACATCGGGCTTTCGATTGAGGTGAAGAACATCTCATGGATTACCTTCGGGCTCACGGTGACGCTGCTGATCTTCATTTTGCGGATTGCGATTGTGCGCTTCGGAGTGCATAAGTCGACGCCGCGGAAAGACGCCTGCCGGATGGCGGTGATGGCGCCCCGAGGGCTGGCTGCGGCGGTTCTTGCGTCTCTGCCGCTGCAGCAGGGCGTCGTGGGCGGGGATCTGATTCAGAACAGCACGTATGCCGTGGTGCTGTTCAGCATCATCTTTACGTCTGTGCTGATTTTTCTGCAGGACAAGACATTTGTGGGCGGGATCTACCGGTGGATTTTTTCGGGATTTGCGCCGGATGGTGCATGGATCGATATTCACAGGAGCGACGTGCACGCTCTGGAGGGTTCGGAGCAGGCGGAAGGTTCGTCGGAGTAATTATTCATTCCAAGGACGTCGTGTTGCGCCACGCGAGAGCGCATGAGAAGCTTCACGTAGGACGCATCCGGCTTGGGTCATGACTGCATCCGGGTTGCGCATGACTGCACAGAAGTTGACTGGCGCGGTGATTCCGACCGGTGAAGGGAGCGAGGACTCAGGTGACATCTCAGGATGCGGTGACCGGTACCGCCGCGCCGAGTGCGATTGCTTTGGACTCATCGTTGTGGAACCGGCAGAGCCCAGTATTTGTTGCGGTCGTGACGTTTTTGCCTTGGCTGGTTGCGATGCTTGCGCTTTCCGGAGTGCAATCTGCTTTGGCCTTCTTGGAGTATGCCGTGCTGGTTACGGCTGCGGGATACAGCGTCGTGAGCGTGCTTGCTTCCGCCGCACGGCGCAACGCGCTGCTTCTGGCTCCTGCGGTAGGCATCGTTCTGGTTTCGTCGGTGGTTGCGCTCGGGCTAAGGCTGGGCGTGAGGATTGCCTGGGCTCCTGCGGAGTGGTGTGTCCTGGCGCTGGCGGGGTTGCCCGGATTGTGGCGTGACCGCAGACTGTGGCTGGAGCGCGCGGTGCCGATGGGTGCTTGGCTTGGTCTGCTCTCCATATTGATTTGCGGGCTGTACTTTGTACCGGCAGCGCGCCGGGATGCGATTCGCCGACACGACGGCAGTTTCAACTGGATTTATGTCGACACGCAGTTTTTCTATGCGGTGTCGGCGGAGTTGAAGACCGGGATTCTGCCGCTACGCATGCCGGGCACCTACGAAGATGTGATGCACTACCATTTTGCGCCGTATGTGCCTGCAGCGGTTTTGGCGCGGACCACGGGGATTTCACTTGGGGATGCTTTTGCC
>JAJXUS010000252.1 GCA_021782675.1 Acidobacteriota bacterium | reverse complement strand
CGATCGGCGTGGTCACCGGACCCTTCAAGGCGACGCGGTTGCGATCAATCGAGAGATACAGCTCCTTGGGGATGTACTCCTTGTAGCGCTCGTAGGCTTCCGCGCCGGCCAGACTTTCTTCCCAGCGGATTTTGACGCCCGTTGCCGCCAGGATGCGGGTCACGACGCGGGTGATCTCCGGCCCGATGCCGTCGCCGGGGATCAGAGAAATGGTGTGTTCGCGGGAAGTCGAAGTGCTCATTGAGACAGGTCCTTAAAGGTTAGTGGCCGTAGCGGGCGCGGGATCAAAGGGATTCCAGTTCGGTTTTGAATTCGTTGACGTCCTGAAAGTCGCGATGCACGGAGGCGAAGCGAATGTAGGCGACGGTATCGAGCGCCTTCAGCTCGCGCATAATCAGCTCCCCGACCTCGGCCGAACGTCGTTCACGCTCGGGAGAATCCATGACAAAGTTTTCAGCTTCATTCACGATGGACTCCAGCCGGGCCGCGGGGACGGGCCGTTTTTCGCAGGCGCGCAGCAGTCCGTTCAACACCTTGTTGCGCTCAAATTTTTCGCGGCGGCCGTCCTTTTTGACGACCATGTAGGGAATCTCGTCCAGGCGCTCATAGGTGGTGAAGCGCTTCTCGCAACGCTCGCACTCCCGGCGCCGGCGGATGGAGTCGGCTTCCTTGCTTTCGCGGGAATCGACCACGCGGTCCTGGGTATAGCCGCAATAGGGGCACTTCATCGGTATCCCTTTGATTCTATCAACGGTGTGTCGTGCGGCCTCAGACGCGGGCGCTCCGCAGGCGCAGCGCGTTGGCGATGACCGACACCGAGCTCATCATCATCGCCGCGCTGGCGATCACCGGGCTGAGCAGGAGTCCGAAGAACGGATACAGAACCCCCGCGGCGATCGGAATGCCGAGCGAGTTGTACAGGAACGCGAACCACAGATTCTGGCGGATATTCTGCGTCGTCGCCAGACTCAGGTTGCGGGCGCGTACCAGGCCCTGCAGGTCGCCGCGAACCAGCACAATCCCCGCAGTCTGAATGGCAACGTCTGTACCGCTGCCCATGGCGATGCCGACATCGGCCTGCGCCAGTGCGGGCGCATCATTCACGCCGTCGCCGGCCATGGCGATGCGGCCTTTGGCGCGCAGCCGCTGCACGGTCTCCGCTTTCTGGCCCGGCAGCACTCCGGCCTCCACTTCACGGATGCCGAGCTGCGCGGCCACAGCTTCTGCCGTCTGGCGCGTGTCTCCAGTGATCATCACCAGGCGCAGGCCGGCCTTCTGCAGCGCGCGAACCGCCTGGGCGGCCGAAGGTTTAATAGGATCGGAGACTGCGATCAGACCGGCCAGGGCACTGTCGATTGCGACATAAAGCAGCGTAGCCCCGCCAGCCGCCAGGCGATCGCTCTCGGCCTGCAGGGATTCCACCGCGATGCTGTGCATCTGCATCAGCGCGCGGTTTCCGATCAACACGCTGTGGCCCTCGACGGTTCCGGCCGCGCCCATTCCGGGCAACGCCGAGAAGTCCCTGGCTGGCGCGAGCGTCAGGCTTTTCTCCTCCGCCGCACGAACGATTGAGGCGGCGAGTGGATGCTCGCTCGCAACCTCCAGACTCGCGGCGACCCGGAGCAGGCTCGCTTCATCCATCGCACCGGCGGGCACCGTCTGCAGCACCGTCGGTTTGCCTTCCGTCAGGGTTCCAGTCTTGTCGAGCACCAGGGTGCGAACTTTGGCCAGCGCTTCCAGCGATGCGGCATTACGGATCAGAATGCCCGCCTGCGCGCCCCGGCCCATGCCGACCATGATGGACATGGGCGTCGCCAGGCCAAGAGCGCACGGGCAGGCAATGATGAGCACAGCGACCGCGTTGACCAGTGCGGTGGTTCCGTGCGGCGCCGGACCCCAGTGGTACCAGGCGACGAAGGTCGCAATGGCAACCAGCACTACGGTTGGAACAAAGATGGCGGATACTTTGTCGGCCAGCGCCTGGATGGGGGCTCGCGTGCGTTGCGCCTCGCTCACCATACGGACAATCTGCGCCAGAAACGTCTCGCTGCCGACGCGTTCGGCGCGCATCAGCAGGCCCCCATTGCCGTTGACTGTCCCGCCGACCAGCTCGGCTCCCGCTGTTTTTTCGACTGGAATCGGCTCGCCCGACACCATCGACTCATCCACGCTGCTCGCGCCTTCCAGCACAACTCCGTCCACCGGGACACGTTCGCCCGGACGTACCCGCAGGCGGTCACCCACGGCGATGGAGGCCAGCGCAATGTTGCGCTCCGTGCCGTCGGGTTCCACGCGGCGGGCTGTCTTGGGGGCCAGGTTCAGCAGGGAACGCAAAGCCGAGTTGGTCTGGCTGCGGGCCCGTAGCTCCAGCACCTGCCCCAGCAGGACCAGCGTGGTGATGACCGCAGCCGGTTCAAAGTAGAGATGGAGGTAGCCTTCCTCATCCCGCAAGCCTGGAATCAGCCGGTGAGAGAGCACCAGCACGACCAGACTGTAAAAATAGCTGACCCCGACACCCATCCCGATCAGCGTGAACATGTTCAACCGGAAGGTCGTCAGCGAACGCCACGCGCGCTCCAGAAAAGGGGCGCCGCACCAGAGCACGACTCCGGAGGCGAGCACCAGTTGCATCCACTCCGCAAACGGACTGGTCAGGATGGTGTCAAAGCGCTCATCCCGCAGCAGGCTGATCACCATGCGGACGACGAGCGGCATGGTCAGAACCACAGCGACGCCGAAGCGGCGGGTCATATCCTCCAGTTCAGGGTTCGCATCTGCCGTTGCGTAAATGCGCGGCTCAAGCGCCATGCCACAGATCGGACAATTTTCCGGATTCGGCATCACGATCTGCGGATGCATCGGGCAGGTATACTCCACCCCTTCGGTCGTCAGCGAGGGCTCGGCGGGCTCCAGCGCCATGCCGCAAATCGGGCACGGCCCCGGCTCCGCCTCGTGTACCTCAGGATCCATCGGGCAAATGTAGCCGCCGGGGGAGGGTTCTTTTTTGTGAGCGGCTGCCAGCGCAGATCCCGTAGCGGTGGAAGGCTGTGGCTGGTCCGCCGCAGAAGAGGCGTTGAACGTTTCCGCGCAGGACGTTCCGCAGAAGTAGTACGTCTTGCCGTCGCGCTCCGCTGTTGCTTTGGCACGCGCGGGCGCGACCTTCATGCCGCAGACCGGGTCCACCTCGGTGGGCATGTAGGCGGCGGGATTCGCATTAAATTTCGCGCTGCATGACTGGCTGCAGAAAAAATATTGCTTTCCTTCAAAATCCGCAGTGGCGGCTGCCTGCTCCGGCGGAAACTTCATTCCACATACCGGGTCGGTGACGGTGGTGGGCCGGTCTGCTCCCGGCAATTCTGTGTCTCCAGTCATTTCAGTCCTCGCGGTGCTGAGCAGCGAGCGCTCCACACCGGGCTATTGGTTCTGGGGCGGCTGATCGGGCTGCGACGCGTCTCTGGACTTATCCCCACTTCCCTTAAAGACGCCAAATACCTTGCCGAAGAAACCATGTTTCTTCTTTTTCTTTTGATCCTGCTCCGCACCGGACTGTCCGTTTGCCGGGTTGGCCGTGCCCGACGGAGGCTGCGGCTGCACGACATTTGCCGGAGCCGGCGGAATTGAAGGCGTGGATTGCGGCTGGCCCAGACCGAAGATCTTCTGGAACACATTGCGCTGGTCTGCATTGGGATGGTCGCAGGTTGCGGTCGGCTGCGTGCCGTCCAGAAACGCTGCGGTGTAGTCCTCCGGACATGCAGAATCGGCCAGCAAGTTGGTTACCTTATCGAGCGTAACCTCGGTGATGCCGGCCGGTGGATCGAAGAACTGCGTGTCGGAATACTGCGGCAGTTTCACCGCATTCCTCATGAACTCTGCCCAGAGCGGAGCGGCGGCTTCGGCGCCTTCGATCTTGATGTCGCTGTAGTTGTCGTTGCCGATCCACACCACGCACAGCAGATTGCTGGTGAACCCGGCAAACCACGCATCGTTCGAGGTGCCGGTCTTGCCTGCGGCAGGCGCGGAAAAGCCAAGCCCACGAACGCCGGCGGCGGTTCCATGGTTGATGACGTCGCGCATCAGGCTCAGCGTCAGGTAGGCGACACGGGGATCGAGCACCGGTTTGGCAATGGGCGCGAAGTCATCGACCACATCGCCGTTGGCCGTCCGCACGGAGGCGATCATGTTCGGATCGATCTTGACGCCGTTATTGGCGAAGATTGTGTAGGCGCTGGCCATGGTGAGCGGGGAAGCGTCGTAGGTACCGATCGCGACCGAGGGCGTGGGCTGCGCCGAGGTGATGCCAGCCTGATGCGCCAGCGAGACGACATTATCCAGCCCGA
>JAJXUS010000251.1 GCA_021782675.1 Acidobacteriota bacterium | reverse complement strand
ATACCGATCGAGTCGAGATGGGTGATGGGCCAGTCACCGTGATGATTGTCGCTCCCGCCGATGCCGGTGATCCGGAAGCCTTCATTGAGGACATGCTCCCAGTAGCTGACGCCGGAGTATGGACCGCGCAGCGAACCGCCATTTACCGCCTCAATGGCGCCAAAGAGCATCAGGTCTGCCGGGGGGTCTGGATGCCAGCCGCAGCCGAGGCAGACTTCTCCGGTGGGTGCGTTCGGATGATTGATAGAGATCAGCCCGCCCATTCTGTCCACTTTCCGGGCAATGGTGTTGATGCTGGGGACCGCCGGCGTTCCAACGCGATAGTCGATGAACGGCGTGATCCCAAAAACATTGGCGTGGCCATGAAAAGTGGTGATCTCGCGGCCCGGAATAAAGAGCAGGCGGTCGAAGTACGGCTGCAGTTCGCGCAGCGCGTCGTATTGCGAAACGGTGTTGTGGTCGGTGATCGCGATAAAGTTCAGGCCGCGCTTCACGGCCGTCTCCGCGGTTACGAACACAGGGCAGGGAACGGGCTTGCCCGACTGGCTGGCGCAGGAGCCATCGCTGTGGCCGGTATGCATGTGGAGATCGCCACGATACCATCCTGGCCTGTTATTGAGCGGGCCGGAGAACCCCTCGACGCCGGGCGTTTTTACGAAGGAAATCTGCGCCGTGTACTGCGCCACCACTCCCGCGCGGATGTTGGGCACAGCCAGAAGCAGATACCACTTGCCCGGATCGACAGGACCGGGCAAGTAAGACGGCGTCGCATCCGTCCGGCTGATGGTGAACTCCGACTTATTGCCGCCGCTGGCTCCGCGAAAGCCGTGCGGATCGAACACGCCCAGGTCGATGCGTGTCCCTTGGCTCTGCGTGGTGTAGTGAAAATCGACGATCAGGCGCGAGACGCCCGCCGGTACGGTAAATGGGACACGGACGTACTTCCGGTTCTCCGCGTGCGTGATCGTCCCGTGGAGGGTCAGGCTGGGTGGCGCAGCTGCGGTTTGCGCCGCGGCTGCGGCTGCGAGCGCGCAGAAAAGGCCAAGGATAAGTCGACGGATTCGCCGCACATTCCCCCCGGTTGTTGGACCATCACGCACCGGTTGCGCCGCAAATTACCAGTCGATCTTCTCCGGAAAGTACTCGGCGATCAGATCGCGATAGTAGGGCAGCAGCTCCTGCATGTTCGGCTTCTCCGCGCCTTTGGAGTAGAGATCGTAGGGATTGAACTTGCGCACCCACTCGAACATTTCGTGGTCGTGATTCGACATCAGGTGCTGGTAGGCGCCGTGCTTGTGCGCCGCATAGAAGGAGTGAAAGCGGAGCATGTACTGCGCGGGCTCCGGCAGATAATTCCGCGTCACCTGGTAGATGTACTCATCGTGTCCCCAGGACATCTGCACCTTATCCAGCCCGCAGTTTGGTTCATAAATACCGTAAAGGTCGCGATAGAGCGGGTTGTTCCAGTCGGGATTGGCGCGAAAATAGTCGTAGAAGACGATCTTTTCGGAGTATGCGCAACCCACGGGAAACGTATCGCCAACCACCGCCCACTGCGGCTCGCCGTACAGGCACAGCGCCTTGCCCAGATCATGGACAAACCCTGCCAGAACAAACCAGCGCGGATGGCCATCGCGACGAATTGCCTCCGAGGTCTGCAGCAGGTGATCGATCTGCGACAGGTCGGTGTCCGGATCGCTCTCATCGACCAGAGTGTTCAGGAACTCCGCTGCTTCCCAGATCGTCTTTTTGCCCTTGCGCAAGGGCAGATACTCCGCCCGCTTCGATTGCACAAACGCGGCCGTCTGCAGTGCATGGTTTTGGCGGTAGAATTCCGCAACGCCCGGATTTGCATCGGGGTCATAGTTCCGGAACTCCTCGGCGGCCTTGCCGGGCTTATACCGGGAGGCAACGTAGTCATCCCAGTCATCGAGATGGCGTAACGGATTTTCCAGCGCTGCAGGGTTCATCGGGGCCGCTCCTTCACCTTTGGGGAGGGTGGATTTTTAGTCTACGTTAGCGAAACCGTACGGGCAACAGATTTTCTTTGGACCGCTGACAAATCACGGCGGGCAGGGGAACCCTAATGTACCTTTGCACAAGAGGTCCGTTTCGGCTAAGGTGCGTTCGCGCTGATTCCGGGTCCGGCGCATGCGTTACGTAATCGGTTTCGTAAAAATTCAAGCGTCTGATCCGGCTGCGGCATCGGCGCCCGTCCGTTTCGAGGAGATTCCGTGTGGAAGGCAATCCTGACCGATAGCCAGTTCTGGGTGCCGGTGGCCGCGCTGGCCCTCGGCGTGGCGCTGCTGGTCGCGCTGCAGTAGTCACCGTATGCGTCCACCCTCGCAAAGTTCGCATCATCGCAGAGCCCGGCACCTGCACTGGACCGGCGTGCTCTGCGGGCTGGCAGCCGGGGCCTGGCTCGGGGGCGCCGAAGTTCCCGTCAAACTGGCGAATCCGGCGCTCTCCCCGTTCGCCGTCTCTCTTTGCATGGTAGCCGGGGTCTTCGCCGGCCGCTGGACCCTTCCAGCGGTGCTGAAGGGTAGCCGCCACATCTGGAAGGACTTTCGCGCCGCCCCCCATCTGCTGGTCTGGGGGATTCTGGCCGGCGCTCTATGGTCCGTCGCCAACACGCTCACAATTTTTGCGATTCGCGACATTGGGCTCGCCATCGCCTTCCCCCTGTGGAACACCAACTGTTTGGTCGGACTGTTCTGGGGGTGGCTGCTATTCGATGAGCTGAAGGGCGCGAAGGTCGCAGGCTGGGTGAAGGTCGCGGGCGGCGCGGTGGCCATCCTGGCCGCGGCCTTTCTGCTGGCGCGCGCCTCCATCCATGGCGTTTCGATCTCCCCCGGTCACGCGCAGCAGGGCATCCTCGCGGCGCTCGGCGCCTCCGCGCTTTGGGGCACTATGTACGTGCCCTATCGTAAAGCCTACGTCAGCGGAATGAACCCGCTCTCCTTCGTGACCATCTTCACCATCGGGGAGCTGGGAGCGCTGACGCTGCTGGTCGCCTTCGCGGGCGGCGGCCTGCGTTCGACGGTTGCGGCTCTTGCCCACATCCGGGGCGTCGTATTCTGGATCTTTCTGGGCGGCTTCTGCTGGGTGGTCGGCGATCTCTTCCAGCAATACGCCACCAAACTCGTCGGCATCGGACGCGCCATCCCACTGTCAAACACTAACCAGATTTGGGGTCTCGCGTGGGGTGCGCTTGTCTTTGGAGAACTCGCCGGGGCCAGCCGCAGCCAGCAGGTGACCGTTCTTGCCGGCTCACTCCTGATGCTGGCAGGCACCCTAGCCATCAGCACCTCCACGCCGACTGAACAGGAGAATCAGGCGGCGCGCGACGTGATTTTGCGCGAATCCCGGCGCTACCGGCTGGATGAAGCGCGCCTGCTGGCTGCCCAGGCTGGCGAGGAGCGAGAACCGGCATCTGGCCGCCGCAGCCAGCAGGATTGGCTCATCGCGGCAGCGGCTGTGGGAGTATTTGTGGCGCTGGCCCGGTGGGCGGCGCGGCCCGCCATTCCGTTCAGCACTGGCTGGGGCGCCGTCATGGCGCTGCTGCTGGTGGCGACGCTCCTCGCCGCCGGGTGGACCCTGTGGCGGGTCACCCGGTTCAACTGACGCGGATCGCGCAAAATCTCAGGCCGTACGGCGTGATCGATGCTCAGGGTTGTGCGTGATACGTTTGCGCCGCATTCGTGCGGCTGTTTCGCACGGTAAAGGCTCCATCGCGGTGCACCGTCACCTGAAAGAAATTGCCGGGGTCGGTCCCTTCCAGGTTGGCAATGTATTCCGTGGGAGTATTCAGCGGTCCGCTCTCCTTGGAATAGTGCAGTTGATACAGCGCCCGCAGACTTTGCACGTTATGCAGCGTCCGCAGCGTGGGCGGAGAGCCGCCTTTGGTCTCGCCGTTGTCCATAATGGCGACCAGCGGCGAGACGCCATCGACCAGCGCCGGGCTGGAGCTCTGATACCAGCCATGGTGCGACACAATCAGCAGGTCAATGTGACCGATGCGGTTCACCGGGCACATCAGCTGCATCTCCTTGTCCCACGTCAGGTCGCCCAGATCGAGAATCCGCACCTTACCGAAGGTGATGAGAGAGCCGACGGAGCGTGCATTTTCCGTCTGGTCGGCGGGCCGCTTTTCCGACTCTGCACAGTAGTTATTGGTCTGGCCCGCGCCCGACAGAGGTTGCTGGATCATGGCTCCATCCGCCGTGAGAATCTCGACCTTCATCCCCCGGATGGGCAGCATCATTCCCGGCTTTGCCGTGATGTGGCCATATTTTTTGGTCGCCAGAACCTGCTGGTACAGCTCGTATCCGTGTTCCGTC
>JAJXUS010000250.1 GCA_021782675.1 Acidobacteriota bacterium | reverse complement strand
CACCAACCGCCCGCCGCTTTGGTATTCGCGGATCAATTTAAGCTTCGTTTCAGGGGTGGCTTGCGCCAAAAAATCATCCACGCCAGCTTCAGCCGCTATCGCCGCCGCGGTGAGCGGATTGTCACCCGTGATCATCACAGTTTTGATGCCCATTTTTCGAAGCTGGGCAAAACGTTCTTTAATGCCCCCTTTAACGATATCTTTCAGGTGAATGACGCCAAGCGCCCGCTCATTTTCTGATACAACTAACGGCGTGCCGCCCGTCCGCGCGATGGTTTCGACATCGGCGCGCACCTGCTCCGGCATTGCGCCGCCAATCTCTTCCAGATAGCGCGCGATGGAGTCCGCCGCGCCCTTGCGGATGGCGCGATTCTCAATGTTGATGCCGGACATGCGGCTGGTCGCGCTGAAGGGGACGAACTCCGCACGCGTGTTGGCGAGATCGCGGCCGCGCAGGCCAAACTTCTCTTTGGCGAGCACAACGATCGAGCGGCCTTCGGGGGTCTCATCTGCAAGCGAGGATAGCTGCGCCGCCTCTGCGAGATCCTGCTTGGTGACGCCGGGAGCAGGCAGAAAGTCCGCCGCCTGACGATTGCCGAGCGTGATTGTGCCAGTCTTATCCAGCAGCAGCGTGTTGACGTCGCCGGCGGCTTCGACGGCGCGGCCGGACATGGCCAGAACGTTGTGCTGCACCAGACGGTCCATTCCCGCGATGCCGATGGCGGAGAGCAGACCACCGATGGTTGTTGGGATCAGGCAGACGAGGAGCGAGACCAGCACGAAGACCGTCTGCGGTGAGTGCGAATAGATGGCCAGCGGCTGCAGCGTGACAACCGCGAGCAGAAAGATGATGGTGAGGCCGGCCAGCAGAATATTCAGCGCGATTTCGTTCGGCGTCTTCTGCCGCTCCGCGCCTTCGACCAGCGCGATCATGCGATCGAGAAATGTTTCTCCGGGGTTCGAGGTGATGCGGACGGTGATGCGGTCCGACAATACTCGTGTTCCACCGGTTACAGCGGAGCGGTCGCCGCCGGACTCGCGAATGACGGGCGCGGATTCACCCGTGATGGCCGACTCATCGACGGCCGCGACGCCTTCGATGACTTCGCCGTCGCCAGGAATCATTTCTCCGGGACCGACGAACACAATATCGCCCGCCCGCAGCTTCGAGCTTGGAACCTGTTCGGTCCCGCCAGCGGCAAGCGCACGATTGGCCATCGTCTCGGACTTGGCGCGGCGCAGCGTGTCGGCCTGGGCTTTGCCCCGGCCTTCCGCCATCGCCTCGGCGAAGTTCGCAAACAGAACGGTGAACCAGAGCCAGAGCGTGATCTGCAAGTCGAAGCGGAAGGCAGCGCTATGCTGGTGAATATCGCGCAGCAGGAGTGAAGCGGTCAGCACGCTGCCAACCTCAACCACGAACATCACGGGGTTGCGCATCATTGTTACGGGGTTGAGCTTGCGCAGGGCATCGACGGCCGCTCGGCGAACAATCGCGCCATCCCAGAGAGAAGTATTGCCACCCGATTGCTTTCTTGTCATCGCAACTCTTCCTTAGAACGTTTTGCCGGCCTGCAGCAGCAGATGCTCCAGCACAGGGCCCAGTGTGAGTGCGGGGAAGAACGTCAGCGCGCCGACGATCACGATAATGCCGACCAGGAGCATGGTGAACAGCGGCGTCGTTACGGGAAATGTGCCCGCCGATGCTGGAACGATCTTTTTGCGCGCCAGATTGCCCGCCACGGCCAGCATGGGAATGATCATGAGAAAGCGCCCGGCCAGCATGCTGAAGCCCAGCGTCATGTTGTAGAAGTTCGTGTTCGCGTTCAATCCCGCAAATGCAGAGCCGTTGTTCGCCGCGGTCGATGTGAAGGCGTAAAGAATTTCCGTAAGTCCGTGCGGGCCCGGATTGGCGATGCTGCTGGTGCCCACGCCCGGCAGCAGAACCGCAATCGCGGAGAAGACAAGGATAATCACCGGAAAGACAAGCACGAACAGCATGCTCATCTGCACGTCGTAGGCTTCAATCTTTTTACCGAGGTACTCCGGCGTTCGGCCAACCATTAGACCGGCGATGAAGACCGAGAGGATGACAAAGATCAGCATTCCATACAGGCCGGAGCCGACGCCGCCAAAGACAACTTCTCCGAGCATCATGTTGACCAGCGGGACCATACCGCCCAGTGGCGTGAAGGAGTCATGCATGGAGTTGACGGCGCCGCAGCTTGTGTCGGTGGTGACCGTTGCGAACAAGGCGGAGTTCACTACGCCGAATCGGACCTCTTTGCCTTCCATGTTGCCGCCGCTTTGCAGCGCGGTGGCGTGCTGATCGACGCCGCGGAAGAGCGGGTTGCCTTTTGCCTCCGCGTGATAGGCGACCGTGACGCCGGCGGCAAACAAAATTGCCATCGCTGCAAACACTGCCCATCCGTGGCGGGGCGAGCCCGTCATGCGGCCCAGCGTCACGGTAAGGCCGGCCGGGATGGCGAAGATCAGCACCATCTCCAGCAAGTTGGAGAATGGCGTGGGATTTTCAAACGGGTGCGCGCTGTTGGTGTTGAAGAATCCGCCGCCGTTGGTGCCCAGCTCCTTGATGGCCTCCTGCGAAGCGACGGGCCCTTGCGCGATGGTCTGGGTCGTGATGCGCTGCGTTGCGCCCTGGGCCGTTATGGTCTGCGGCGCGATCAGCGTGGCAGTGGTGTAGGGATGCAGATTCTGCACCACTCCCTGCGACACCAGAAGCAGCGCGACCAGCGTGGCGCCCGGCAGCAGCACCCAAAGGATGCCGCGGGTCACATCGACCCAGAAGTTGCCGAGCGTTTCACACTCGCGTCGGGCAATGCCGCGAATAAGCGCCACCGCAAGCGCCATGCCGACCGCGGCGGAGGTGAAGTTGTGATAGGCCAGTCCCGCCATCTGCGTCAGATAGGACATGGTCGTTTCGGGTACATAGGACTGCCAGTTGGTATTCGTAGTGAAGGACGCAGCCGTATTGAAAGCGAGAATGGCGGGAACATTCCCAAGGTGCTGGGGGTTGAACGGCAGCCACTGCTGCATCCGCTCGATGAGATAGAGCACCAGCATTGAAACGACGCTAAACAGAAGCATGGCGACGGCATACTCCGTCCATCGCATTTCAACGTCGGGACTGACCCCGGTGATGCGATACAGCAGGCGCTCCACCGGGCGGAGAATGGGGTCCGCCCAGGTCCGCTTACCGGAAAATACGTTGGCCATATACACGCCCAGGGGATAGGCGAGCAGCGTGACGATGGCAAAGAAGACGAGAATTTGCAGCCAGCCGTTGGCGGTCATTTAAAACTTCTCCGGACGCAGCAGCGCGTATACCAGGTACACCAGCAACGCGAGCGAAAGTACGACGATGAGGATGGTTTCAATGTGCATAAGAAGTTACCTGAGCCGGGCGCAGCCCAGCGTGTAGAGGAACGCGATCCCAAAGAAGGCGAGCGATGCAACGATCATGAGAATATCCACCATGGTTTTTCTCCTTCAGAAGTGCCAGATGAGATCCGCTGCCAGAATTAATGCCTGTGACTTGCCTGTCTGCGGAATGCCGTTCTCCACATTTGCTACGGCGGAAGCGGGCGCAATGTCCAGGGATCGCGGTTGAAGGAAAAACTTCCCGGGAAATGAAGTGTATCGCCTGCCGCTAATGAGGGCGCCCGTCGCCCCCTGAGCCGAAGAGGGTGCGCTGGGAAGGTCCGTTGCAGTGGAGGACCGTCGCTGGGCCGTTTGCGGAACCATCGCGACAAGCGGCATCGAGAGGGTTCCCAGGAAGAAGACGACCTGACGGTTCTTGCGTGCCTGTTTGCGATGCAACGGAAACGCGCGCTGCGCCTTCCTGCGTTTCATCACGGACCGGGCTGCCTGATGGAAGCCGATCCAGCAGAAGATCAGGAAGCAGATTCCAATCGCGGCGGCGGCGGCGCCCAGTATTGTGACCATGACTTCTCTCCCGGCCTGACTGGGCCGTTCAAGACCAGTAAACGCGGCCAGGAATGAGGAGGGTATAAGGAGTTTGTAAGGAAGTTATAAGTCTGCCGGGGGCGCGCCGGATGGCAGGAACCGGTAGCCGGTCCAGGGCTCCGTAATGATGTATCTGGGCCCCTCGGCCGTCTCGAGCTTGCGGCGCAGTTGCGCGATGAGCACACGCAGCGCCTCCGGATGATCGGTATTCGCCGCGCCCCATACCGCACGCAGCAGGACGCGATGTGTCATGACGCGATCCGGATTCTGCGCCAGCACCAGCAGAAGAGCGAACTCCTTCGGCGTCAGGTGCACCTCCTGTTCGCGGACCCAGACCTGCAGACGCTCGCGATCGACGACAAAATCGCCCACTTCGATGC
>JAJXUS010000001.1 GCA_021782675.1 Acidobacteriota bacterium | reverse complement strand
ATCGAGCGGCCCCTGCAGGCGAAACCGCACCGCCACGTTCCAGGCGGGATCTGCAGTGCCACCGTCGGCATCCTGAAGCACGCGTGCCTGCAACGGAGTGGCAGGTACGGCGAATGCCGTGCCGGTGTCCATTCGGCTCTCAATTGGACTCAAAAACTCCACCAAGGTCCCTGCACTCATTCCATACCTGCAATTCTTCTGCTCCCACTGCGTTCGTCTCTTGCCGAACAGTCTGGCGAAACGTTTGCAGCATCTGGGAAATTTATTACCACGTCACCTGGTAGTTCTCCCTCGATATTCGACCTAATTGCGGGCCAACTCCCGTCAACGCAGCCGGTTCATTCTGCGGATTGGCATCCAGCGCAGCTGCCACCGCCTCAATGGTATGCAGTTGGAGCAATTGACGGGCCGTTACCGGCAGTCCGCGGCGATGGGCGCGGGAGGCAATCTGGAACATGCGCAGCGAATCTGCGCCAAGCTCCAGCAGGTTCTCCTTGCGGCCCACCTCTTTCCGCCCCAGAACCTCTCTGACGATGGCTGCCAGAGTGGTTTCGGTCGGCCCCGTCGGAGGCTCGCAGGCGGTCCTGACCTCGGCGCCCGCCGTCCAAAGATCGGGCAGAGCGCGCCGGTCAATCTTCCCGTTCGGCGTCATCGGAAACCGGTCGAGCTGCCAAAGCATGGCAGGAACCATATACGCGGGCAGCCGGTCGCGCAGGAATTGTTTCAGATCGGCGGTGGAAATCTCGCGCGAGGCGGTGTAATAGGCCGCCAGATACGGCTCGCCATCCGCGCCATTGCGGAGTACCACCACCGCGCCTGTAACCTGCGCGAACGCGCGTACGGCAGCCTCCACCTCGCCCAGCTCCAGCCGGTAGCCACGCAGTTTTACCTGATGATCCAGCCGGCCAAGGAACAGAATGTTTCCATCGATCGACTGGCGTACTTCGTCTCCGGTCCGGTACATACGCTCTCCCGGCACAAACGGATCGGCCAGAAACCGCTCGGCCGTCAGCTCCGGACGATGGAAATACCCACGAGCCACGCCGGTGCCGGCGATGCACAGCTCCCCCGGCGTTCCTGGCAGCACAGGCTGCAGGCGCTCATCGAGCACATAAAATCGCGTATTCGCGATCGGCGGCCCAATCAGGACCGCCGGATCGGCGGCCATAACTTCGGTCACCGACGACCAGACGGTCGTCTCCGTGGGGCCGTACATGTTCCACATCCGGGCGCACGGCTCGGCAGATTTTTCGAGCAGCTCGGCCGCCAGCGTCGCCGGCCACGCCTCCCCGCCGCACAGCATCTTGAACCCGGCCGGAGCCCGGAATCCCTGTTCCGCCAGCATGCGCCAGGTGACCGGCGTTGCTTGCAGCGTGGTAATCCGCGATGCGTCAATCAGTTCCAGCAGCCGCATGCCGTCGGCCACATCATCGCGATGGGCGATCACCACCGTGCCGCCGGTGACCAGCGGCAGCAGCAGCTCCAGGATGGCAATATCGAACGACAGCGTCGTAACGGCGAGCCAGCGGTCCGCCGGCCCAATCTCCAGGCGGCGGCCCAGATCGGTCAGCAGGTTCACCAGTGCGCCGTGTGTCACCTCGACGCCCTTCGGCTTCCCGGTCGAACCAGAAGTAAAGATGACGTAAGCCAGTGCTTCGGGCCCGATGCGCGGCAGGGTCCGAACCGGTTCCCGATCCAATGCATGCGCCGCGTCATCGAGCGCCAGCGGCCGGGCCCCGCTTCCGGGCAGCGCATCCAGATGCCGCGACAGGGTGAGCATAACCGGCAGCCGGGTCTCCTCCACGATCTGCTCGATCCGCGCGGCGGGAAAAATAGGATCGAGCGGCACATAGGCGGCGCCCGACTTGAGTACGCCAAGAATGGCCACCACCATTTCGAGCGAGCGATCCATGTAAATGCCCACCAGAGAACCAGCCGTGATTCCATGGCGCAGCAGCCAGCTCGCCAGCCGGTCGCTGCGGTCCGCCAGCTCAGCGCGGCTCATCTCCAGCCCGTAAAAGTCCACCGCTGTCTGTGTGGAGTAACGGCTGAAGGCTTCGGCCACCATCTCCGGGACGGAGGCAGCCGGCAGCGGCCAGAGTGCCGTCTTATTCAGAGCATCCAGCCGCGTCTGAACCGGAGCTGGCACAAGAAGCAGTTGCGCCACCTGGCGATCGAGATTGGCCACCATGGCCTCAAGCAACGTGCGGTACGCCGATAGCCACAGCCGCATCGTCGATTCCCGATAGAGCGCGGTGCTGTAATCGCACTCCAGCCGCAGGCCATCGGGCGTGTCGACAATGTTCAGGAACAGATCAAAGTTGACCGCGCGCTTGCCGTTGGCCGAAACCGCGGCCGAGAGTCCAGAAAACGCCGCGTTCCGTCCCACCTGCTCCAGGTTGAACTGCACCTCGCTCAGGGGCAGGCGCCCTGGAATACGCGGCGGAGCTATCGCCTGCACAATGCGGCCATAGGTCGCGCGCTGATGCTCATACGCATCGAGCACCACTGGCTTCAACGCCTTGAGATAGTCTTTCGCGCTCATCGTGGGGTCAATCGGCGAGCGGACCGGCAGCAGATGTACGCAATGGCCCACCAGCACCTGATCGGCGAGCTGCGACTGCGCCGCGGCTGGGATCATCGTGATGCCGTCAGGATTATTCGTGAGCCGCCACAGCAGGATGTTCCACGCCCCGAGCAGCGTGGTGAAGAGCGTGCACCCGGCGCTGGCGCCGGCCTTGCGCAGCGCCTGCGTCAGCTCTTTGGGAAACGCTTCAAGCAGCGTATCGCCCGCATAGCTGCGCTGCTCCGGCCGCGGATTGTCCGTCGGCAGAGTTTGCAGTTCCGGCAGTGGCGTCAACTGCCGCTTCCAGTATTCGAGATCCTCCGCTTCTGCGGCGCGGGTTTCGCGCGACAGCGTATGCATCGCATAGGCAGAGAACGCAAGCGCCGGCGGCAGGTTCGATGGCCCGCCGCTAGTGTTCGCGGTGTAAAGCTGGCCGAGCTCCTGGATCAGCACGTTCACCGACCAGCCATCGCAGACCAGATGATGTGCCGTCACAATCAGAACATGCTGCTCCGGCGCGAGCTGCACCAGTCGCGCCCGTACCAGCGCTCCCCGCAGATCGAACGCCTCCGCTCCCTCTTCGGCCAGGATGCGCTCCAGACCCGCGTGATCCGCCGACTCTTTCGTCAACGGAATCCGCCGCTTCGCGCCGGCCGTCATGCGGTCGCCTGTGCCGGTCAGCGACAGACGCAGTGCATCATGTCGCGCAATCAATGCATCCCACGCCCTTTCCAGAGCGTCTGCATCAAGCGGCCCTTCGAGCATGATGCGGAACGATTCATTGAACGCCTTGCTCGCCTCAGGGGATGCCTGCGCCGCCAGCATGATCTCAAGCTGGGGCTCGGTCAGCGGCAGTTCGTCCGCAGCCAGCGGCTCACCTGTAACCACGGGCATGGTTCCGGGCAGCAGACCGCAGGCCTGCAGCTCCGCAATGCTGCGCGTAAAGGCATCCACTACGCGATCAAGATCTTCCTCAGTGTGCGCCGTCGTCAGATACATCGGAAAGCCTTCCAGCAGGAAGACGCCCTTTTCGCGCATCAGATAGAACAGCAGTCCGCTGAAGCGGTACTCCGGCGGAACGCGCAGGAACATGACACTGCCACAGTTCTCAATTGTGATCTGCGAGCCGCCGGCTTCAGCAACGGCGCATAGCCGGGCAGCGAAACGATCCGACTTTTCATTGAGCCTGGCGTACAGCTCCGGGCCGGCGGCGCGGATATGCTCCAGCGTGGCGCAGAGCGCAGCCATCGTCAGCGGATGCCGCACAAACGTGCCCGCAAAGAACGTGACGCCTTTCTCTGGAACCGAGGCATCCCCAAAGTTCCATGGCCCACCGTCCAGCGCATCCATAAAGTCCGCGGTGCCTGCGAGAATGCCAATCGGCATGCCTCCGGCGACCACTTTGCCATAGGTCACCATGTCCGCGTCGATGCCGTAGTAGCCCTGCGCGCCGCGGGGATGGATGCGGAAGCCGTTTACCACCTCGTCGAAGATCAGCGCGGTGCCGGTGCGCCGCGTCAGCTCGCGCAGCTTCTCAAGAAATGCCTTCGGCTGCAGATTGGGATGGCGGCTCTGCACCGGCTCCACAAGAACGGCAGCCAACTGCGCGATGTTCTCTTCGAGGTAGCGCAGCGACTCTTCCGTGCCGTAGTCCAGCACGACAATATTTTCGAGGCTGTTGCGCGGAATTCCCGGCGCGGACGGCTGCGCCGCGAACTCCCCCTTACGCCGCAGCGCCTTGCCGAGCACTTCATCGAACTGCCCGTGATAGTCGCCGGTAAAGTAAACAATCCGGTCGCGGCCAGTCACGGTGCGCGCCAGCCGCATGGCCGCCATTACGGCCTCCGAGCCGGTATTGCAGAAGGTCACCCGCTCGCAACCGGTCATCTCCGCCAGCATTCTGGCGGCTTTTCCTGCCAGCGGCGTCTGCGGCCCGATGGCAAATCCCTCCACCATCTGCTGCGCCATCGCGCGGGTGACAAACTCCGGAGAGTGGCCGAACATATTGGGACCAAAGCCGTTCAGCAGGTCAATATATTCGTTGCCGTCGATGTCCCACAGCTTCGACCCGTGACTGCGCGAGGAGACAATGCTGTAGACCATCTCCTTCCACTCCGGACGAAAGCCGCTCACGACGCGAGGGTCTGCCAGTTCGCGGCGATACGAAGCGGTGTACTGCTTGGATCTGGCGGTCTTGCGGCACCAGCGTTCGGTGAGGGCGGCGATAAATGCCTTCTGCTCCGCCGTCATGGCCTCATGCCGCAGCACCGGTCGCGCATGCAGCGTGTTCCGCTCCGCAGTCTCCGCGGCAGCGGGCGTGCTGACAGGCTGAACTGCGGCCTGCGGCGCATTCGTGGCTGCCGCTGCCGTGGGCACGCCGGCCAATATTTGTAACTGTTTCTGTAACGATTCGATCGCTGCCTGCATCTGCTGCAGCGATGGGTTGCCAGACAGGTTTGCGGGCTGGCTGACCGGGGCGGTTGCGGCAGCAGCAGCCGGGGCAGATGGTGCGGCAGTGGCAGCGGGCAAGCGTTGGGCGAACCACGCCGCCAGAAGATCGACCGAGCTGAGATCGTCCAGCAACTGGCGGAAGCCCAGCTTTACGCCGAACTCCGATTGCAGACGCTGTGCCACCTGCGTGAGCAATAGAGAATCAAAACCGAGTTCGAGAAAACTGGTGACATATTCCGATGGAGGCAGCTCCAGGCCCGATAGCTCCTCGAGAATTGTGGCAATGCGTTGGGTGTTGGGGGCAGACATAAAACGCTCCTGCAATGGACTCGCGGTAAGTTCCGCGGGAATGAGTGCTGCAACCACCGGTGGTGCCGGTTGGCTGGATACAGCAGTTTCAGTGGGAGCAGGTTCAGCGGACGGCGCAGCAGCCGGCGCATCGATCCAGTACCGCTTCCGTTCAAACGGATAGGTGGGCAGTGGAACGCGCTGCCGCGGCTCGTCGGCATAGAAACGGTTCCAGTCGATTTTGGCGCCCCGCATCCACAGCGCGCCCACGGCCGGCGCAAGCGTTGACCAAGCAGACGCTGTCGCAGAGATGGCAGCCGTGGGCAGGCTGGGCAACAGCACAACGCCCGAGCGGCGCGGCAGGTTTGCTCGCATCAGCCCGCAGAGCAGATCCCCGGGGCCCGCTTCGAGAAACGCTTCGGAGCCAGTGTTCAAAAGCGCTTGAGCGGCTGCGGCGAAGTTTACGGGCCGAACTGCCTGTTCTGCCCAATAGGCCGGGGAGCAGGCCTGCGCTGCATCCAGTGGCTCACCCGTTGCGGTTGAGATCAGCGGGATCGTGGGAGCCTGCAACGCGACTCCCTGCAAAAATCCGGCGATAGAATCGGCCACTGGCCGCATTATCGGCGAGTGAAACGCGCGACGCGCGCCCAGACGCATGGTGACGATCTTTTCGTTTGTGAGCTGCGCTTCGAACGCAGCCACAGCATCGTCCGGGCCAGAAACAACAGTGATCTCCGGCGAATTCATCGCCGCAATCGCAAGTGTCTCCGGCAGCCGCATTTGTAACAGTTGCGGTTGCATACGCACCGCCAGCATCCGGCCAGCAGGCATCTGCTGCATCCACCGGCCACGCGAAACGGCCAGGCGCAGACCGTCTTCCAGAGAAAAGACTCCAGCCACCGTTGCGGCTGTGATCTCGCCCAGGCTATGGCCGACGACCACGGCCGGTGTCACGCCCCAGCTCTCCCAGAGCTGCGCCAGCGCATAGCCGGTAACAAACAGCGCGGGCTGCGCAAACTCCGTTTCGTCCAGTTGCGCGGCAGCCGCAGCGCCTTCCGCCGTTCCCCGCGCGGCCAGCAGCAGAGCCCGCAGGTCCATATCTTCTACGGTAAGGAGATCGCAGCACGCGTCCACCGCGGCGCGATACACCGGCTGCGTCCGGTACAGGTCCGCGCCCATACCGGCATATTGTGAACCCTGTCCTGGAAACAGATAGGCGACCTGCGGGGGTGTATCCCCGGCGCAGCACGTTTTTTTCACGGTGGCGGCGTCCAGCAGCCGTTCCCTCAGCTCCTCTTTGCCCACCGCATGAAGCGCCAGCCGATGGGGAAAGCTGCGGCGTCCTGCCGCCAGCGTCCAGGCCACATCCGCCAGCGCCAGCTCCGGCCCGTCAAGCCGCGCCGCAAGATTCGCACATTGCGCCGCCAGCGCCGCTTCCGAGCGCGCCGACAGACAGAACAGCTCGACCGGCCGGGCGGCGGTGGTCGCAGACGATGGCTCAGGCGCCTCTTCCAGAACCAGGTGCACGTTCGTCCCGCCAACACCGAAGGCGCTCACCCCGGCGCGTCGCGGCTGCCCGCCACGCGGCCACGGCTGCGTCGCACCCGTGATCGCAAAGGGCGTCGCGTCAAGATTAAATCCAGGGTTTGGCTCGGTGTAGTGCAGCGTACCGGGAATGCTGCCCTTGTCGAGGGCGAGCGCAGCCTTCATCAGTCCGGCGATACCGGCAGCCACATCAATGTGGCCAATGTTGCCTTTGGCGGAACTCAGCACGCACGGACGCGAACGCGGAGATTCGCCAAACACCTGACGCAGCGCCGCAACTTCAATCGGATCGCCCAGCGGCGTCCCGGTGCCGTGGCACTCGACATAATCGACGGTTGCCGGGTCCACACCGGCCACTGCGTAGGCCTGCGCGACCGCTTCGGCCTGACCGGCGCCGCTCGGCGCCGCATAGCCCATCTTGTCGCCGCCGTCATTATTCACGCCCGCGCCCAGCACCAGCGCATAGATGTGATCGCCGTCGCGCACCGCATCTTCTGCACGCTTCAGCAGCACCATGCCGCCGCCCGAACCGAAGACCGTTCCCGCGGCGTTGCGGTCAAAGGGACGGCAGTGGCCATCGGGCGACACCATGCCGCCGTCCTGATAAAAATAGCCGCGCCGCTGCGGAAAGGAGATGGAAGCTGCACCGGCCAGCGCCAGATCGCACTGGTAGCTCATGAGCGATTGCCAGGCCTGCGACACCGCCAGCAGCCCTGTCGAGCAGGCAGACTGCACCGTCATCGCCGGCCCGCGCAGGTTGAGCTTGTAGCTGATGCGCGTCGCCAGAAAATCCTGCCCATTGCCGGTCAGCGCAGCAAAGGAGCCCACCTGATAGGACCGCGTAAACTCCTGCCGGAAGCGCGCATCTGAACCCAGATGCAGCAGCAGGTAGGTATTGATGCTGGAGCCCGCATAGACGCCGACGCTGCCAGCCACAGCCGCCGGATCATAGCCGGCATCCTCAAACGCGCGCCAGGCGCACTCCAGCAGCAGCCGCTGCTGGGGATCTGTAAGCTCAGCATCGCGCGGCAGAAATTGAAAAAACGCGGCGTCAAACTGATCGACGTCGCGCAAGAGAGCGCGCGCGGCGACGTACGTGCCTTGCGCGCGGTCGGCCGCAGTCAGGCCGTCTTCCAGCTCGCTCTCCGGGATGCGCTCAATCGCTTCACGGCCTTCGCATAAATTGCGCCAGTACTCTTCATGCGAGTTGGCGCCGGGAAAGCGGGCGGCCATTCCAATGATGGCGACCGCGTTTTCAAGGCGGGCACTCATCGGCTCTTCTCCTCGACCGCTACGCGGGCGGAATTCGTAAGGCTGCGCCGCGCCGCCAGCGCCATCCGCTGGCGCTCACCGCGATCGCGGGCCAGCAGCATAGGCCGGGAGTCTTCCTGCGGTTGCAGCAACCGCAGGGCCAGCAGCCGCGGTGTCGGCAGATCGAACATCTCGGCCAGCGATGGCATGGTGCGGTACCGGGCCGCCAGCCGCGCGTGCAACTCGATCAGCAGCAGCGACGTTCCCCCCAGTTCAAAGAAATTGCTGTCGGCGTCGAGTCCGTCCCGGCCCAGCAGGCCGGACCAGTCGCGGCATAACTCGTGCTCCAATGCAGCCTGCGGGGTCGCGGGGCGGGATGCGGCTGGAATCTGCGCCGTCGCATCCGCATCCGCCGTCGGAACAGCGAAAGTTGCCTGACTGAGAGCAGCCAGCGCCGCACGATCGACCTTGCCATTGCGATTAACGGGCAGCCGCTCGAGGACGGTAATCTGCTGTGGCACAGCAGCGGGGATCACCCGCTCCGCCAGCCAACTGCGAAGGCTGGCTTCCGCGTTTGGCGATTTTTCCGGCACAGCAGCAAAGGCGACCAGTCGCTTGCTGCCAGCGGGCGGCGCAACCACCAGCACCGCACACTCCTGCACTCCTGGGCAGGCCCGCAGCAACCGTTCGACCGCAGCCAGATCGACGCGCCGGCCGTCAATTTTCACTTCGCTGTCGATGCGACCCATAAACTCAACCAGCCCATCGGGCCGCTGGCGGACGCGGTCGCCGGTGCGATAGCGCCGGGCTTCGAGCGACGCCGCGTGCGGATCCGGCAGAAATTTTTCCGCCGTTGCAGCCTCGTCCTTCCAATAGCCCAGCGCGACACCCAGGCCGCCTGTCACCAGTTCGCCGGCCTCGCCAGCGGCGACGGGAGCGCCCGCGGCATCGAGAATTTCGACCGTGGTACCAGTCAGCGGCATACCGATCGGCAGCGGGCCATCGGCGCCGTAGGATTCTGGGACAACGTAGCAGCAGGTAAAGGTGGTGTTCTCCGTGGGTCCGTAGCCGTTGACCATCCGCAGCGCGGGAAACAAATCGCGCACCCGCTCCACCGCCTGCGGATGAATGACATCGCCGCCGAAGATCAACTGGCGCAGCCCGCCAAACATCTGCGGCGCATGCTCGGCCGCCAGATGAAAGACCGCCGCTGGCATCCACAGCGTGGTGATGTTGTGGGTTTCAAGCAGGCGGCCATAGTCGGCCAGCCCCAGCGTCCCGGCCGGCGCAACCACCAGGCGGCCGCCGGTCAGCAGGCTGCCCCACAGCTCCAGCGTGGAGGCATCGAAGGCCAGCGGTGAGTGCAGAAGAAATGTGTGCTCGGGGCCAAAGTCGAGGTAGGTCTGCCCGACAACGAGCCGCGCCACAGCGCGATGCGGAACGACGACCCCTTTGGGCTGCCCGGTTGTGCCCGAGGTGAACATGACATAAACGGGCTGCTCGGGTCCGACCTGCGGCAGGTCGATGGATCTGGGAGGTTCCGGTAGAGGAACCGCCACGGACTCCAGCGGAAGCACCGCGCAGCCAGCCGTCAGCTCCGGCAGGCGGCGCAGGGTTGCGGCAGCCGCGATGCAGAACGAAATCCCTTTTTTGGCCAGCAGGTCTGCCAGCGAGCCGCTCAGGCTTTCCGGCTCGACCGGAACATACACGGCCCCGGCGAGAACAACGCCGACGATGGCGGCCACGGCGGGAACGGAGCGCTCCGCAACGAGACAGACCGGATCGCCCGGACGAACGCCCAGCGCCAGCAGCCGCTCGCGGTAGGCAGCGGCGAAGTTCCACAGATCGGCATAACGCAGTGCCAGCGTTTCGTCGGCCAGCGCAGGCGCTTCCGGGTGCGCCGCCACCGCCCGCGCGAAGAGCTGCGCCACACTGGCGGCTGCCGGAACAGCCGCCCCGGCAGGGACAGTTGCGATCTTTCGGCCGTTCCCGGCCACTGGAAAGGTTTCGGTATTCCTGACGTCGTCCACAAAGATCCCGGATGCGGCTTTGATTTTCCGAAGGGACTTCGTCCGTAGTAGAGCAACTGCCCTGCCATCTTCAACGCGGGCGTGGAAATCCGCCGCACGCCGAATCACCACGTATTTTCTTCAACTTCCCAGCGACAACCGGCGAATTGACAGCCAGGGCCGCCGGCGGAGCCCATGGATGGGAAAACCTCTTCCCACCCATCGCGAGCCGTTGAACCATCTTCGGGCCGCCGTCCTCTGAAGCGCGCGGCTAACAGCGGACGATCTTCGCCTGGAGTGCCGGATTCACAACGCGCTTCGTGGCGTTGCGCGTATCGATGACCAGCGCCGCCTCCCGCACAATCTGCTCGTAGTCATAATCAGAGTGATCGGTCGCGATCAGAACGCAATCGTAGTGGGGCAGCTCACTCAGCGGTACGGAGGTCATGTTGAGATCGTAGTGACGGCCCCGGCCCACGGTCGGGAAATACGGATCGTTATAGTCGACGCGCGCTCCCTTGCGGCGCAACTGCTCGATCAGCGTCAGGGATGGCGATTCCCGCAGATCGTCAATATCCCGCTTGTAGGAGAGCCCGAGAACCAGAATCCGGCTGCCCTTCAGTGGCTTGCTGCGGTCGTTCAGCGCGGCAGTGACCGACTCCACCACGTGATACGGCATGGAGGTGTTCACTTCCCCGGCCAGCTCAATAAAGCGGGTGCTGAAGTCCAGTTCCTTCGCCTTCCAGGAAAGATAGAAAGGATCGATCGGGATGCAATGTCCGCCCAGTCCTGGGCCTGGGTAGAACGGTTGAAAGCCGAACGGCTTGGTCGCGGCGGCGTCGATGATCTCCCAGATATCGAGGCCCATGCGCAGGCAGAGCAGCTTCAGCTCGTTGACCAGTGCAATGTTCACGCAGCGGTAGATGTTTTCGAGCAGCTTGGTCATCTCCGCCGCAGCCGGACTGGAGACCCGAATGATGCGGTTAAAGATGCTGCTGTAATACGCAGCCGCCAGGTCCGCGGCCTCCTGGGTCGAAGCGCCAACGACTTTCGGAATATCGCTGCGCTCAACCGTCACATTGCCGGGATCTTCGCGCTCCGGGGAGTAGGCGACATAGAACGACTTCTCCGGGTCAGCGCCTGCACGGAAGCAGCTAAGCCCCTTGGGGCATCCTTTCTCAAGCAGCGGGATCAGCACCTCTTCGGTCGTGCCCGGGTAGGTCGTGCTTTCCAGGATAACCAACTGGCCGGCCCGCAGATGGGGCGCCAGCGAGCGGGCCGTATCTTCAATAAAGCGCAGATCCGGGCCCTGGTGCTCATCGAGCGGCGTCGGCACGCAGATGATGATGGCATCCATCTGCCGCGCGCCGGAGTACTCGGCGCTGGCGCTGAAGCCACGATCCCGCAGTTGCCCAATCTCCTCCGGCAGGATCCGCTGAATGTAAGAGGAACCAGCGTTGAGCTTTTCCACCTTGGTGTAATCCACGTCAAAGCCGGTGACGCGAAACCCGGCGCGGGAAAACAGCATGGCCAGCGGCAGCCCGACATATCCCAGGCCGACGACACCCACATGTGCCGTACGCTGCTCAATGCTGCGAATCTTCTCTGTCACAGATCTTGAGGCGGATTTTCCGGCCGCTTCTGCCTGCATCGGGGAGGTTTTTGCTGTCTGCATTTGCCTGTTCCTTCAATTCCTTCCTGGGGTAATTCCCTTGTTGCTGAGTAACTCGCTGTAGATCTCTTCCATTGCATCTTCCGCTCGGTTCAGGCTGAACCGTTCTACCCGGCGCCGGGCTGCCTGCCCCAGGCGGCGACGCTCCTCAGCCGGCCGCAGGGCAAGAATTGCATCGGCCAGCGCCTGCGGATCTTCAGCGGAAACCAGAAGGCCTGTGTCACCGAGAGCCTCCCGGTTGCCGCCAACATCGGTCGCGACGATCCCCAGTCCGGACGCCATATACTCCAGCAGAGAATTCGAAAACCCTTCCGCAAAGGAGCTGAGCACCCCGATATCCATCGCTGCCAGGTAGGGGATAACGTCCAGTTGCGCGCCCGCACAATGAATCTTTCCCGTCAGCCCGTAGCGATCGATCTGCTCGAGAATATAGGGCTCCTGCGGTCCCGAGCCGACGATCAGAAACCGCAGGCGAGCATCGTGCTCAAGAGCGATGCGGGCGACATCGACAAAGCGGTCAATCCCCTTCACCGGCCGCATGCAGGAAATGTTTCCGACCACAACATCTTCGGGGCCGGCGCCGATCCGCTGCCTGGCCTCCGCTCGCCTGGCTTCCAGGCCGCCGAACCGGGTTAAATCGATTCCGTTATAGGCCACACGCGTAATGGCCCGGGAGACGTGTTCCGTGGCGATAACGGCATCGACGACGCGCTCGCTGTTGCCCACGATGCAATCGACCGAGCGATTCGCCAGCCGTTGCATGCGCGCCACAAACGGGCCCATCCAGCGGGTCCGGTTCTGCCATTGATTCAGGTTTCGCCGTGAGCCGATGACAACCGGCACGCCGGCACTGCGCGCCAGCCACGGCCCCAGCACATTACATTCGATGAAGAAGGTCTGCACCACGCTGAAGCGCGCCCCGCGCATCCAGTTCCGCAGGCGCAGAAGCTTCCGCCAGCCCGCCGGCCGGAATAAACTTTTGGCCCCGGCGTGATAAACGGGACAGCCAGCCCGCTCCTCAGTCAGCCACTCGGTGCCGCGCAATGTCGCCAGACAAGGCTGATAGCCCGCCCGTTTCGCCAGCCGGACGAGCTGCAGCACCTGCCGCTCGGTTCCGCCCCCGTCGAGATTGCCAATTTCATCGATCAGAAAGAGGATTTTCAGCGGTGCACCCGGGGTGGCTGGCGCGGCTTCCAAGGCATGCTCCGTCGCTTCAACTGCGGTCGTCAACGCATGGTCTCCCAGCGGGCTTCACCACCGGCGGGTCGTGCAAGCGGTTTGGACGAGGCCAACGATCTTTGGATGGCCTGGCGGCGTTGCAGGGATGCGCACTGGATTCCCCGCACGATCATTCTATGGGACAGAAAGAAGGACAAGCAGTTTCCTTTTGCGTTTGAAGAGTCCGGGGCGACTGATTGGCCACCCCGGCTCCTGGTGTTTGGTTGGCGTTTCGGCTACCGGCGACAGGAGCTTCCGATGCCGGAAGGCCCTACCACTCGCGCCGGACGCGTTGAACGACCATGCAGGCAAGCAGCACAAGCCCGCCGGCAGCGGACGGAAGGATCATGATTTGGAGAAGGCTCATATTTGTCCTTTCTTGGTGATGCATCGCCGGTCCGTCGCTTGGATCGTTTAGAGTTCCTTGGACTGCTTGCGCAAGGGGGAAGCTCTTTTCAGCCGCATTCGCTGGTTCGCGGATGCGCTGCCGGTTGCTGACGCAGGCTGCCTGCAAACAACCAGGCGGCGGCCCGTCGATTCTGTCAACCACGTTGCAATTAGCAGGCCGTTCCGCAGACCGCCGGATTCATGGACATTTGCCGGATGTCTGGGGTTCCCGCGGCGCATGCGCAGCACATTGCACAGCCCGGATGAGGAATTCTTCATCGCCTGGTCCGGCAATGGGCTTTAGCCCTCCGATCGCAGCCGCCACCGGCTGTCCCGCCACTTATTTCCATTGGCCGCAGACGTGCATGGAGTGGCACGAGGTAGCAAGGGGCTGCGGTCCCGCACAGCATCATGGCAGCAGGAATTCAGCCATTCGTAACAGAAGTACTGGACCGGCTGGGCATGGTCGCTGCCATGCGGCGCGCTGCGGCCCGGTTTGGCGGCGCCATTTTGCGCCTCAACCGGGTGCTCCCCCGCGATGAGCGCAGCCTGTGCTTTGACCCGTCCCTGGCCGTCAGTGAAACAACTTTTGTTTCGCTGCTGGAGCTGCTGGCGGCGGAGTACGAGGTGGTGCCGCTACCGGATCTGCTGGCGCGGCCCGGCAGCCGTGAAGGACGGCCGCGCGTGGCGCTGACGTTCGACGACGGATGGGAAGATACCTACCGCATCGTGTTTCCCCACCTGATCACCTGGCGCATGCCGGCCACGCTGTTCGTCTGCTCGTCGCTGATCGACGACGGCCAGGCACTGCCGGAAGAGCGCTTCTCGCGGCTTTGGAACCAGGCCACGGCACGGGGCGGCCTGGACGACCTGATCGTTGACCTGAGCCACTGGGGGCTGGGCCGTTCCGCCACCCAGGAAACGCGGCGGCAGAAGCGGTATTGGACGCAGGAGCTGAAGGAGATGCCGCTCACGGGCCGTCTGCTGCTGTTGGGATATCTGGAGCAGCAGTATGAAATTGCCCGGGTGCCGACACGGCGTTTCGTCACCTGGCGCGAGCTGAATGTGATGGTCCAGACAGGCCTGGTCCAGGTCGGGACCCACACGGCGGGACACGCAACGCTCACCGCAGAGAGTGACCGCGATATTCGTCAGGAACTGGAGGATTCCCGCCACAGCATCTGGTCGCATACCGGGCTGCGCGTAGAGGCCGTCAGCTATCCGAACGGCGCTTTTGACCGGCGCGTGATGGATGTCGTGCGCTCCACCGGGCTGCGTTTCGGGATGACGGGCATTCGCGGATGGGTCACGCGGCGCACGCCTCCGCTGGCGGTGCCTCGCATCGCGGTACGCAGCGCCGTGGAAAGCATGTCGGCCGCGCGCGGCGAAATGGAGTTCGCCTCCGGACGGACCGCCATCTACTTCCTGAAATCCTGGGTAAGCGCCGGCACGTCCGGGGCCGAGCAGTCCACTCCGCGCGCCTGATCCCGCAGCGTCGCTGAAGAGGCAGTGCGAATTCTGGTAGCCGGGAGCAGCAGCTCCCGCCACATGCCCCAGCCCAACCCCAGGTAGATGGCGCAATACACCCACGGGCCGTACAGCGCATGCCGCACGCCAAACCGGCGCCCTAAGGCGAGCGCGGCAATGGTGGCAATCCCCAGAAACAGAGCGGCCGGCGCGGCGAACAAAAGCAGCCACGGCAAGCGAAGCCACGCCGCAGCCACCACCGACCCGGCTGCCGCGGCGAACGCAGCGACCAGCACGGCCGGCGCCCAGGAAGAGAGCGATGCCGCGCCCGGATGCTTGCGCGCCAGCCGCACGCGGCCGATGCCGTAGCGCATCATCTGGCGAAACAAGCCGCGAATACTCGAACGCGGCTCGTAGTACACCGCCACCCGCGGACTGGTATACGCCTTGAAGCCGGCGCGGGCGACGCGGGTGTTGAACTCGACGTCCTCACAGGCGTCGAACGATTCGTCATACGGTCCGCAACGGTCAAAGACGCGGCGGCGATAGGTCGCTCCCGAGCTGGCAGGATCGACAAAACCGGAATGGCTCATGTCATAGATGAGCGAGTCGCGCCCATGCCCCAGTGCCGAGGCGCGAGCATCGGCGATGATGCGCGCGGTTCCCTGCGGCGCATAGGCAATCAACGGCTGCGGGCGGCATAAGCAGTCTGCGCCCGTCTCCTCCATCAGCGCCACGGTATCGGCCAGCAGGCGCGTGGAAGGCACCTCGCAGTGACCATCGATAAACACAATGATGTCGCCGGTCGCCGCCCGCACACCGGCGTTTCGCCCGGGCCCGGACCGAATGTCTGGGTTATCGACAAGCCGCAGCGGAACGCGTGTGTGCTGCGCCTTCTGTTCAACAATCGTCCGGGTAGCATCGGTGGAGCGGCCGTCCGCAACCAGAATCTCAATGCAATCCGCCGGGTAATCCTGCGCCGTCAACTGATCGAGCAGGCGGCCCAGGGTTCCCGCCTCGTTCCGGACCGGCAGAACGACCGAAATCTTAGGCAAGGACATCCACTGACTCCTGCGGCAAGTGAGCGAAGATCGGTTGCAGCAGTGAGCCGTACATCATCTCGAGCAGCGACCGTTGCCGCGCCGGAGAAAAATTCTGTTCAACATAGCTCCGCGCGTTGCCCGCCATGTGGCGGCACAGAGCGGGGGAATCAAGAATCTCTTGCATCGCTTCGGCGAGCGCAGCGGCAGACTCCGGCTTGACCAGCAGCCCGGTCTCGCCATCGTCGATCAGATCTTCGGAGCCCCCCGCCGCAGTGCCGATAACGGGAATGCCGAGCAGCATGGCCTCAAGAATCGTGCTGGATGTGCCCTCCGCCGTCGAAGGGTGAACGACGCAGTTCATTACCTTCATCCACAAGGCGGGGCGGCTTTGAAAACCGGCAAAGCAGACGCGCGATTCAATGCCGAGCCGGCGCACCTGGGCGCGCAGCACGGCCTCTTCGCGGCCCTCCCCCAGCAGCAGAAGCTCCATGGGCCGGTCCGGCTCCATCTTCAGCAGCATCGAGAACGCGTCCAGCAGGTAGCGATGACCCTTTTCACGGCTGAAGCGTCCGGCCGCGCCAAAGACAAACGACCGGCCGCTGTAGCCCAGCTCCTCACGGCTGGGGCAGAAGCCTCGCATCCGCTCGACTTCCCGCGGCGCCAGCACGGCATTCGGGATGACCAGCGGCGCCCGGCGTCCGCGGCGCAGACGGCCAAGCTCGCGCGCATGGGCGGGCGAGGTGCACACCACCCACGGACTGCGCACCAGCAGGCTGCGCTCCAGGCGCTCATAGAGGGTCACCTGCCAGCTCTCGCCGGAAAAACCGTGGACGAAGGGCACGGCCGGAACCTTTGCATTTCTGGCAGCAAAGTGGCCCACCACATTCGCCTTGTAGCCATGGGTACATACCAGATCGATGGCATGACCGCGCAGATACTGCGCCACATCATCGACCAGGCCGGGCCGGACACCGCCGGGAATGGAAACTGTTTCTATGCCGTGACGCCGCGCCAGAGTAAGGAATTCCGGGGCGTGAGCGCTCTCCTGAAAGCTGCCCAGAATAATCTGATAGCCGGCCGCTCGCGTGTCGCGCGCGTGATGCAGCAACTGCTTCTCCGGGCCTCCGAGCGAGTCGCTCGCGATCAAGTGCAAAATGCGGGGCAAGGCAATCCTCCTTCAACGGGCAGTGCTGTGGGCTAACGCGCGCCCCGGCCACAAAGGGCGATCTTGACGGTCTTAAACAGAATCAAGAGGTCAAAGAACAGAGAAGCATTCTTCACGTAAAACAAGTCGTACTCAAGCTTGGTGCGGGATTCCTCAACGTTGGCTCCGTAGTCGGCCGAGACCTGCGCCCATCCCGTAATGCCGGGCCGGATGCAGTGCCGCAGATCGTAATAAGCAATCTCCCGCTCCAACATCTGTACAAAGTGGGGCCGCTCCGGGCGAGGACCCACCAGGCACATCTGGCCGCGCAGAACGTTGATTACCTGCGGCAATTCGTCCAGCCGCATCTTACGCAGCACGGCGCCGACGCGGGTCACACGATGATCTTTAGCGCTCGCCCACACCGGGCCCGAGCCATTTTCTGCGTCCTGGCGCATCGAGCGAAACTTGATCACCCGGAAGATGCGGCCGCCAAGACCTACGCGCTCCTGGGTATAAAAGACCGGCCCGGGCGAATCGAGCTTGATCAGTACCGCCAGCAGCAATCCCAGCGGCACCAGCAGCAAGGTCAGCAGCAGCGAGGCGAGAAAGCTGGCTGCCCGGTGGAGCCGCCGCGTGGATTGGCTGGGGATCAGTGCCTCGCCAAAGGCCAGCGCATTGGCGCGCACAGACTCGACCGGAACCCGGCCGGTCACAGATTCGTACAGCTCGCCCGCATCCTGCACGCGAATCCCGACCCGCCGCAGACCCAGCAGATCCACCGCCGGAATGGTTGAAACGCCGATCTCCGAGCTGATGACGATGCGGTCCGGCCGGAAGGAGCCCACAAGATGCTGCAGACGATCGATGGTTCCCACCACCGCGAATCGCATCTGGCTGGGAACCACGCTTGCGCGATCCAGAACGACGCCGGCCAGGCGTAACGGCAGTCCGCAGCCGCCGGTCAGCTCCTGCGCCAGTCGTTGGATGGTCAGGCCGGAGCCGACGAGCAGGACACGCTCGCCGCGGCTGACACGATCCAGCCACCAGTGCGTGAGCCAGCGCTGGGCATAAATCAGCAAAAGCAACAGCGCCAGGGCCGGTTCCATCCAGCGAGGAACGTGGTCCTGGTGGCGAAGAAAAAGCCACGCCAGCGGCGTCAACAACAGCGCACTTAATCCCAGGCCCTGCAAACCCGCCGATATCACGCGCTCACGGCTATGCAGGGTGGAAGTCTCGTACAGATCCGAAAAGTAAAACGACCAGATGCCTACCGCGGCCGCCAGCACAGCGGCGGCATAAACTTCAACCGTGACAGGTCCTGGCGATGCCTGCGAAGCACCCAGCAGCAGTACTGCCATGCCCAGAAAAAGGGCGTCGCCAGCCACCAGCAGGAGCTTGGACGAAGGCACGTAAAGATTGAAGACGCGGATCATGACTACTCCTCCGACCGGTGCGATCCGTAGGCGTACCCGTAGCCAGACTTGAGGTAATAGCCTTCGCTCTTGAGGCGATCGACCCGGTTAACGATCGAGCCAACCACCTTGTCGCGCAGCATGCCAAGGGCTTCCTGGGCAGCACCGATCGGCGTCTCATTGGCGTTGACAACAAACAGCGCGCAGTCAACCAACGGAACCAGAACCTGTGTGTCTGCGACCGCCAGCAGGGGTGCGGAGTCGAGAACGACGATGTCGTACTCCGACCGCGCCTCCGCCAGAATGTGCTCAAGGCGCGTGCTTTGGAGCAACAGGTCGGGCTCCGCCAGCGCTGTAAAGGTCAGCAGAACATCCAGCCGGCGATTCACCCGATAGATGCTCTGCTGCCAGTTGGCCTCGCCTTTGAGCGGCGACACCGCGCGCGGCGGCACATCCACGCCAAAGACGGTGTGGAGCGCCGGCTTACGCAGATCGAAGTCAAGCAACAGCACGCGCATCCCTTCAATCCGGCTGAGGGTTCCTGCGAGATTGGCCGCGATCGTGGTCTTGCCTTCGCCCGGCAGCGAACTGGTGACCAGCACAGTGCGCATCTGCAGGTCCTTCCTGAGCGCGCGAATCTTGGTCCGCAGGTGCCGGAACTGCTCGGCCATCACCTGCTGGCGATCGTCGAGCTCCGCACCCGCCGGGGCCAGGGTGACCACCGAACGGCGGATTTTGCTGCCGTCGAGAGGACGCGCCGCCGGCCGTGGAGTGGTCAGTGGCAAAACCGGCCCGATCTTTTCGTGCTCGGGGCGATCGGCGGGTGCGACCGTCTTGAGCGTGCCGCCCGCTTCTTTCACACTCGTCAAATTCATCATTCCTTCTCCGCTGTCTGGCTGGTTTGTCATCGATTCCCCGCAACGGCCGCCGCGCCCGGCGGCGTTCTCTCCCACTCCCTGTTAAATCTGGAGCACCGCGGCAGAGCGATCATTACAGGCAACTTCAGGTAGTCGGCCGCCTCTTCGGGCGTGTGAATGGTGTCATCTTTCAGCTCGACAATCAACGCGAACAGGAACCCGGTGAGAACCCCCAGCAGCACCGCGCCCAGATACAACAGCACGGGATCGGGCTTGAACGGAGCTGAAGGCAGCGTCGCCGGATTCACGACGGTAAGCTCTTCCGGCGCCACATCACGATTCAGATCGGCCGCCATGGCCGCCTGCTGACGCTTTTCAAGAAGCAGGTTGTAGTTCTTTTGCATTTCGTCATAGGTGCTTGCCAGACTCAGGTACTCCGTCTGCACGGCAGGGGCCGTTCCAGCAGAAGCCTGCATCTGCGTCAGTTTCTGCTCCAACTGATGGGCCCGCGCCTGACGCGATTTGATCTCGGTATTGAGTGCCACGAGCTGCCCGCGCAGAAGATCCGTCTGGCTGGGACCACCCGTCTGCGTCAGCGCCGGCGATGCGGTGGCAACTGCGGCAGCGGCAGCCGGTGTCTTAGGAGCCGTTGCGAGCTGCTGCTTCAGAGCGGCAATATCGTGCTTCAGCCGGATGACGTCCGGGTGTTCCGGGGTGTACCTGAGCAGATCGCCATGTAACTCCGCCTGCTTTTCCGCCAGCTCGACCTGCAGCGGACTCATCGGCGCCGGACTGGCCGTGTCTCCCTTGCCTGTGGGATCGACGTTGAGGACAGATTCCAGATAAACCTTCTGTTGGTTGTCCTGATCGAGAGCCTGCGCATTGGTTTGCAGGTCCGCCTGCACCTGACTCATCATCTGCAGGTTGGCCGCCTCTTCTTCGGGCAGCGAGCCGAAGTGCGCACTTTTGAACGCCTGAATCCTTGCCTGCTGCTCCGCGAGCTGACGCCCCGCCTGCGCCAGTTGTGCGTCGAGGAATTGCGTTGCTCCCTGCGTCGCCTGATTGCCTTCGCGGATGTTCTCCTTCACAAACAGATCGGCCAGCCGCGAGGTGACCTCCTGCGCGAGCTGAGGGGTCGCAGCCACATACGAAATGGTGAAAGCGACAACGCCTCTGCTCTCAACCGCTGTGGTGGCGGGAGCGATGGTCAGGTTCTTGTTCATCAACGCGCCAATCTGACCCGTTTTCCCTTCCTGAACCAGCTTGGGATACAGGTTGAGCTCCGCTGCCATCCGGGCCAGGTCCTGACTGCTCATCACGCGCAGGGCAATGCGCTGCACCTGATCGGCGACGTCACTGGAGCTGACGCCCTTTTCGTAGACATTGGGAACCGGCGTGCCTTGTGCCAGCATGGTGGCCGTGGACTGATAGGTACGCGGCACCAGAGGAACCAGCAGAAAGCCAGCGACGGTAACGACGACCGCTGGGAGGATCAGCCAGT
>JAJXUS010000249.1 GCA_021782675.1 Acidobacteriota bacterium | reverse complement strand
GGCCACCTTCTGGCCCAGTCCGTGCGCCGCCCAGCCGAGGTGCGTCTCCAGAATCTGCCCCACGTTCATACGGGAGGGCACACCGAGCGGATTCAGCACAATCTCCACCGGGGTGCCGTTGGGCAGGTACGGCATATCTTCCTCAGGAAGAATGCGCGCGATTACACCCTTGTTGCCGTGACGTCCGGCCATCTTGTCGCCTACCGACAGCTTGCGCTTCATGGCGACGTAGACCTTGACCAGCTTAATGACGCCCGGAGGCAGCTCATCACCCTTGGCCAACTTGGCGATCTTCTCGTTGGTGATCTTGCGCAGCACTTCGATCTGACGCGAGGTCATCTCCTCGATCTCGTCGATCTGCTCATTCACCCGCGGATCCTTATCGGCATAGCGGATGCGCTTCAGGTTGCGGGTCGAAATCAGTTCGATCGTGTCACGATCGAGAATGGCGCCTTTGGCGAGCAGGCGCTTGTTGGTGCGCTCGTCGTGAAGATCCGCCTGAACCTCTTTCCCACCCATGATCGACTCAAGCCGCTTCAGCCGCTCGTCGGTCAGAATGCGAATCTCATCTTCCAGGTTCTTCTCGAGCTTGGCCACCTGCTCGGCTTCAATCTGCCGTGCCCGCTCGTCCTTCTCCTGACCCTTGCGGGAGAAGATGCGAATGTCCACGATCGTGCCTTCGACACCCGGCGGACAGGTCAGCGATGCGTCGCGCACGTCGCCGGCCTTCTCGCCGAAGATGGCGCGCAGCAGCTTCTCTTCCGGCGTCAGTTGCGTCTCGCCCTTCGGCGTGACCTTGCCCACCAGAATGTCGTTGTGCTTCACCTTGGCGCCGATGCGAATGATGCCGCTTTCGTCGAGGTCGCGCAGCGCCGACTCCGAAACATTCGGAATGTCGCGCGTGATCTCTTCCGGCCCCAGCTTGGTGTCGCGCGCTTCGATCTCATACTCCTCGATATGCAGCGAGGTGTAGTAGTCGTCGCGCACCAGGCGCTCGCTGATCAGGATCGCGTCCTCAAAGTTATAGCCGCGCCAGGACATGAAGGCCACCAGCACATTGCGGCCCAGGCCCAGCTCGCCCTGCTCCGTGCACGGGCCGTCCGCAATCACCTGCCCCTTCAGCACGCGGTCGCCCTGACGCACGATCGGCTTCTGGTTGATGCAGGTGTTCTGGTTCGACCGCTTGAACTTGGTCAACTGATAGATGTCCGAACCCACCTCACGCGAAAGCTGCGTGGGATGATGCTCGCCTTCGACGCGCACAATGATTCGCTCGGAGTCTACCGAGTCAATGATCCCGTTGCGGCGCGCCAGTACCACTGCGCCAGAGTCGCGCGCGGTAACGCCTTCCATGCCGGTCCCGACAAACGGCGCTTCGGAGATGAGCAGAGGCACGGACTGCCGCTGCATGTTGGCGCCCATCAGTGCGCGGTTGGCGTCATCATGCTCCAGAAACGGCACCAGCGAAGCCGCCACGGACACCAGCTGCTTGGGGCTGACATCCACGTAGGTCACTTCGCTGCGGTTCACCAGGACGAAGTTGCCCTGCCGCCGCGCCGTTACCAGCTCATCCTTGATCGCGCCCTTCTCATCCAGCTCCACGTTGGCCTGGGCGATCGTGTAGCGATCTTCCTCCCACGCCGACAGGTAGAAGCTGAACGGTTCGAACTCGATCGGGCGCTTCTTCTCCTTCAAGAGCTGCTGGTTGAGCTTGTGGGCCTCCGGCTTTTCCAGATGGTCGCCCACGCGCAGATGACTGTCGCCGGCATTCACCACCTGCACAAAATCCAGAAGCAGGCCATCGCGGACGCGCCGGTACGGCGACTCGATGAAGCCATACTCATTGATCCGCGCAAAGCAGGACAGCGAGGAGATCAGACCGATGTTCGGACCTTCCGGCGTCTCGATCGGGCAGATGCGGCCGTAATGCGTCGGGTGAACGTCACGCACTTCAAACCCGGCGCGCTCGCGGCTCAGACCGCCCGGCCCCAGGGCCGACAGACGGCGCTTGTGCGTAATTTCCGACAACGGATTGGTCTGATCCATGAACTGCGAAAGCTGGCTGCTGCCGAAGAATTCGCGGATCGCCGCCATTACCGGCTTGGCGTTGATCAGGTCGTGCGGCATCGCCGTGGACATGTCCGGATACACACTCATCTTTTCCTTGATGGCGCGCTCCATGCGGACCAGACCGATGCGGAACTGATTCTCCATCAGCTCCCCTACCGCGCGGACGCGGCGGTTGCCAAGGTGATCGATGTCATCGACCACACCGATGTTCTTGCGCAGCTTCAGCAGGTAGCGGATGGTCGCATAAAAATCATCCGGCGTCAGGGTGCGGTGGTCGAGCAAGGTCGCATCCTGCTTGTCATACAGCTTGATGTTGAATTTCAGCCGCCCCACGCGCGAGAAGTCATACTTGCGCGGATCGAAGAACATGCCTTCGAACAGCGCCGTCGCCGTATCGAGCGTCGGCGGATCGCCGGGACGCAGCTTGCGGTAGATTTCGATCAGCGCCTCTTCCGGCTTGTGGACCGTATCGCGGCGCAGCGTGTTCGAAATGATGTTGCCCACATCATCCCGCTCCGGCAGGAAGATTTCGAGCGACGTGACGCCGCTTTCAAGAATCTGCGCCAGCTTCTCGCGCGTGATCTCGTGATTGGCTTCGAGCAGCAGGTCGCCCGTGCTGGTATCGACCACATCGGCCGCGGCCATGGCGCCATCCAGCTCCGAGTGCTCAATCTCTACCTGCGAAACCTTGGCCGCCCGCAAAGCGCGCAGCACACTGGCCGTAACCTTGCGGCCAGAGTGCGCAATCTCCTCCCCCTTCACAACCACCGCATGTGCCGGCTTGATTCCCAGCAGATGTGTCGGCCGCGCCTCATCCTCGGGCAGCGTCCAGAACAGCTTGCCGTCGCGCACCTGAATGGTGTCGACGGTGTAGAAGCTCTTGAGAATCTCTTCGTCGGACTTCAGACCCAGCGCGCGCAGAAACACCGTGCCCAGAAACTTGCGCTTGCGGTCGATGCGCACATACAGGGTGTTTTTCTGGTCGTACTCAAACTCCACCCACGAGCCGCGGTAGGGAATGATCTTGCCCAGGAAGTACGTCCGATTATTGGCCGTCTCAAAGAAGACGCCCGGGGAGCGGTGCAACTGGCTCACAATCACGCGCTCGGTGCCGTTCACCAGGAACGTACCGTTTTTGGTCATCAGCGGAATGTCGCCAAAGAAGACCTCCTGCTCCTTCATGTCGCGGATGGTCTTTACCCCCGTCTCGGGGTTCTTGTCGTAAATCTTCAGCCGGATGGTGACCTTGAGCGGCGCAGAATACGTCATGCTACGCTCTTCGCACTCGCTCTGGTCATACTTCAACTGCAGGCCGACCGGGTCGCCGCACTTGTTGCAGAAGTCCGGCGTGTTCTTGTTATAGGTGCCGCACTTGTGGCAGAGAACATCGCCCGGATGAAACGGGTCGGTGATGACCATGTTGCCGCAGTTCACGCAGGTGGTGCGCAGATGATGCAGGCCCTTCAGGTGGCCGCACTTGCACTCCCAGTTACCAATGGAAAAATCGACAAACTCCAGCTCGGACAGATTGCGAAAATCGGTAATCGGAAACACCGAAGCAAAGACAGACTGCAGGCCCATGTCATCCCGTTCCGTGGGCAGCTTATCCATCTGCAGAAAACGCTCATAGGAGCGGCGCTGCACTTCAATCAGGTTAGGGATGTTAATTTCAGTTGGAATTTTGGAGAAATCGAGACGGCTGCGGATCGCGCGGTCCTCGTTCGGCATGCTTGACTCCTGGCTGATTTGCCTTGGCGGCCAGTCTCCCGGCGGCAACCCGGGGTCCTGGTAGACGGCGCTCCGGTTAAGCCACGGAGGCGCGCGCCTGGTTCACTTCAAATGGACGTTACTGGTGTTACCCTGCGCTTCGTTTTGTCCCGCCCGTTCGCTCCTCGCGGCGGCCCCTTCGAATCATTCGCATGCATAAAAGCCTGCGCTACAGACAACAAACCGCCCGCCGAGGACACGTTGCCTCGCGAGCGTCACAACCGGATTGTGCACTGTTCACGTCGATTGGTTTTCGTTCCGCCTGAGCCGCAGCTTCCTGCCTGTTGCGATGGCCGATGGGCGTCGCCGCCCGCCATCTCTACGAAGGTCCGTTGGATCGTCCGGGGAATGCGCGGGCGAATGGGACGTTCTTTCTAAGAATATCCCAGGATCGCCCGCCGGGCAATGCGGCTACTTGACTTCGACGGTCGCACCGGCATCCGCAAACTTCTTGCGGATCGTCTCGGCCTCTTCCTTCGAAATGCCTTCCTTCACGGTCTTCGGGGCGCCGTCCACCAGGTCCTTGGCTTCCTTCA
>JAJXUS010000248.1 GCA_021782675.1 Acidobacteriota bacterium | reverse complement strand
TCCCGTAGAGACGGAGACATACCCGCCCGCAGCGATAATGTGATCGAACGCGCGGCGGTTGACGACCAGGTCCTTGATCAGCGGAAACGCGACCGAGCGCCACGGCTCAATCACCAGCGTCTCGCCGTCCTTGAAGTGCCGCATGGTGAGCTGGCATACGGTCGTCGCGCGCTCCGGCCCATGGGCCACGCCGTTGATCATAAAACCACAGGAGCCGCAGATGCCCTCGCGACAGTCGTGGTCAAAAGCGACCGGCTCTTCCCCGCGCTCAATCAGCGACTCATTCAAAACGTCCAGGCACTCCAGCATGGACATCTCCGGGTCCGCGTTGTCCACCTGGTAGGTGACCAGCTTGCCCTTTTCGTTGCGGTTCTTCTGCCGCCAGATTTTCAGCGTGAGTTTCATCACTTATAGCTCCTCTGGCTCGGGTGAACGTAGTGAAACTCGAGCGGTTCTTTCACCAGCTCCGGCGCTGCGCCCTCGCCGGTGTATTTCCACGCAGCGACATAGGAATAATTCTCATCGTCGCGCTTCGCCTCACCGTCCGGCGTCTGATATTCCTCGCGGAAGTGGCCGCCACAGGACTCGTTGCGGTCGCGGGCGTCGATGCACATCAGCTCGGCCAACTCAAAAAAGTCCGACACGCGGTTGGCCTTTTCCAGGCTCTGATTCAGGTCTTTCTCGCTGCCCGGTACGGTAACGTTCTGCCAGAACTCCTCGCGCAGTGCGCGAATCTGCTGAATCGCGGACTCCAGACCCTCCGCCGTGCGCGCCATGCCGCAATAGTCCCAGACGATCTTGCCGAGCTGCCGGTGAAACGAATCGACCGTGCGCTTGCCCTTGATCGACAGCAGCTTTTGCAGGCGCTGTTCCACGCCGGAGACCGCCGCCATCACCTCAGAGTTGCGCTCGTCCACATTCGCCAGCTTGGTTGTCGCCAGGTAGTTGCCCACCGTGTATGGCGCAACAAAGTAACCGTCCGACAGGCCCTGCATCAGCGCGCTCGCGCCCAGGCGGTTGGCGCCATGGTCAGAGAAGTTCGCCTCACCCAGCACAAACAGGCCCGGAATCGTGCTTTGCAGCTCGTAGTCCACCCACAGGCCGCCCATCGTGTAGTGAATAGCCGGGTAGATGCGCATCGGCACCTTGTACGGATTCTCATCCGTGATGCGCTGGTACATGTCGAACAGGTTGCCGTAACGCTCGCGAATGGTGTGCTCGCCCAGGCGCGCAATCGCGTTGCTGAAGTCGAGAAACACACCCAGTCCGCCGGGGCCAACGCCACGGCCCTCATCGCAGACGGCCTTCGCGTTGCGGGAGGCGACGTCACGCGGCACCAGGTTGCCAAAGCTGGGATAGCGCCGCTCGAGATAGTAGTCGCGCTCGGCCTCGGGAATCTCCGAAGGCTTGCGCGTATCACCGGCCTTGAGTGGCACCCAGATGCGGCCGTCGTTGCGCAGCGACTCGCTCATCAGCGTCAGCTTGGACTGATAGTCCCCGGAGACCGGGATGCACGTGGGATGAATCTGCGTAAAGCAGGGATTGGCAAACAGCGCGCCCCGCTTGTACGCCCGCCACGCCGCCGTCGCGTTGGAGCCTTTGGCGTTGGTCGACAGGTAGTAGACGTTGCCGTAGCCGCCGGTCGCCAGCAGCACCGCATCCGCAACATGCACTTTGATCGTGCCGGTGATCAGGTTCCGGGCCACGATTCCCCGGGCGCGTCCGTCAACCACGATCAGGTCCAGCATCTCGGTGCGTGGAATCATCGTGACCGAGCCGGCCCGCACCTGGCGCTCCAGCGCCTGATAGGCGCCCAGCAGCAACTGCTGGCCGGTCTGCCCGCGCGCGTAGAAGGTGCGCGACACCTGGGCGCCGCCGAAGGAGCGATTGGCCAGTGTGCCGCCGTACTCGCGCGCAAACGGAACGCCCTGCGCCACACACTGGTCGATGATGTGAACGCTGATCTGTGCCAGGCGGTAGACGTTGGCTTCGCGGGCGCGAAAATCACCGCCCTTCACCGTGTCGTAGAACAGGCGGTAGATGCTATCGCCGTCGTTCTGATAATTCTTGGCCGCGTTGATACCGCCCTGGGCGGCGATCGAGTGCGCGCGGCGCGGCGAATCCTGAAAGCAGAAGCACTTTACGTTGTAGCCGAGCTCACCCAGCGAAGCGGCAGCCGAGGCGCCGGCCAGTCCTGAACCGACGACGATGACAGAGTGCTTGCGCTTGTTGGCCGGGTTGACCAGCTTCATGGTGAAGCGCGCCTGATCCCACGCCTGCTCAATGGGTCCGGAAGGTAACTTTGCATCAAGAGTCATGGTTTATCGACCGTACCCCAGCAGAATGGCAATCGGAATCGAGATGTAGCCCGCAACAATCAGCACCGCAATCAGCAGCGCGGCAGCCTTCAGCCGTGGCAAATGCCGTGGCTGCGCCGCGCCCAGCGACTGGAACATGCTCCACAGACCGTGCCGCAGATGCAGGCCCAGCAGGCAGATGGCGAAGATGTACCAGGCCGACACCCACCAGACGCTGAAGCCGGCGACCAGATTGTGGTACACATCCCCGGGAATAAAGGCAGCTTCAGGATGAAGGACCCCCGCCGTGAACTGCAGCAGATGCCAGATGATGAACGCCAGCACGATCGGCCCGCTCCAGTACATGGTTCGGGAGGCGTAGGAGGAGTTAACCGACTTCCAGTGGGAGTAGCCGACCGGCCGCGCGGCACGGTTGCGCAGCGCCAACTGTACCGTCGCGGTAATGTGCAGCACGATGGCGACGATCAGCACGATCCGCACCATCCACACAACCTCCGCCAGCCCGTGGTGCAGCAGGTAAGCGTAGGAGTTGATCTTTGCCGGCCCCAGGAATACCTGCAGGTTGCCCAGCATATGCCCGATGATGAACAGGAACATCAACGCTCCTGTTACCGCCATCACCGCTTTTTTTCCGTTCGTGGATTGCCAGAATCCTACGACACGGTTGGGCCGTGCAGAAACCGCGACGGTCGCGCTCATCGTATGTGCCAGCTTTCTTCTGGACGGGGTGCGTCCTTCAACCAGAATTTTCGAGAATGTTCCGCCGGAAGTTGCCGGAGGCGGGGCAAACACTTGCTGATGCAGCCGTTGCTGCACGGCTCCTCAACCTGCCGGAATGTCGTGCGGAGGGTCACCGTTCATTATTGGATTGGCTGAACGGTGGCGTCAAGGCAAGGATGCCGTGCGATGAAAGTCGCTGCGGGTTTCACCCCTGCGATACAAACAGTAACGGCGACGCCGGTCCATTTTTCAGGACCCGCATCGCCGGTACCTGCTGCATTCTGCGCCCGTGCTCTGCGGACGGACGCGAACCAGACTACGCCGGGCCGATGTTGTGAAACTCTCCGCCGGCCTCGTTCTTTTGCTGACGCTCCCGCGCGCGCTCCGCCATCTTGCCCGCCTCACGCTCCATGTGGCTGTGTTCCGCCTCGGTTGTGCTTCCATCGTGCCGCGGTGGTGTTGCGGGAACGTTCTTATTCAGATCTTTCAGATCGGTTAATTCCGCCATGTAGCGTCACCTCTGCCCATAGAGATGGGGCGACAGACCGTCCGGTTGCCCTTCCCTGTTTCCACCACACTCACTCGCAGGCGGTATATGTCATATTGGCTGCTGTTGTTTCCTGGTTGGGATTCAACTGCAGCGTGCGTCCCTGTGCGGAGACCGTCACGTCCACACGGTTCGTCTGGCAGTCAGGCATAGCACCCGCGCCGGCCATCTGGGCGAAGGACTCGGCCACGTATCCCGGCGGCGCTCCCTGTTGCTGAAATTGCGCCGTCTGCTCGGAACAGGCGACCACGTTGGGCGTCGTCGACGGCAGTTGCATGGCAAATTGCGAGCAGTCCCAGCCCGCCGGACAGGTCGATTGTGCGGATGTAAGGCTGGCCGCGTTATAGGGGTTTTGTGAGGGCAGCAGCGGCACCGTGATGGTCGGGCCGTTGTTCGGTAACTGCTGCAGCGCGTCCGCACGCACGGCGACGGCCACGCCCACCGGCGGGCGGGTCGCATTCTGGGTCGTGATCATGCCGTTGAGTGTGCCCTCGGCCGCGCCAGGAACCAGCGGAATCTGCCCGGCAAGCTGGCCCGACTGAATCCCGGTCTCGACACCCGCGGAGTAGGAGATGTCTGCCCCATCGATCCCTACAGCCACCAGATCATACGTACCCTGGGGAACCGGGCAGAGCATAAAAGATCCATCGGCATTTGCGGTCGTCCGCATCAGCACCCGGTCAATCCCCGTGGAGGGGTCTTTCTGCTCGAGCGCCACCACGACCTGGCCGCCCTTCAGCGCCTGCCCGGTGGCGGAACTGACGACGCTGCCGCTGATCGATCCCCCGTT
>JAJXUS010000247.1 GCA_021782675.1 Acidobacteriota bacterium | reverse complement strand
CCAGCAGCCAGGACCGCCGCCCGTGGGGATCGATCCCAATACGGCGCTGAATCCGACGGAGTACTACCCTTCAGCAGGAACCGTGGGAGACGCTTCCGATCAGCTTGCGGCTTCTATCGACGGCTATCACATCCTGGGAGCGGCGGCATCCGGGCAGTTGATCGACGATGCGGTCGATATTCCATCTGGAGAGTGCCCGCTGAAAACCGCGCTCCAGTTCGGCAACAGCGTGACGGTGCAGAATCTGAATACGCCGAACATTCAGACCGTGGATCAGGTGCTGATCTCTCCCGCTTCCTCACTGGCGTTTGTCACGTTTCTGCCCGCGTCATCGACGGGCGGCAACAACACGCTGCCGGGATACCAGGTACCGTGCACGCAACTGCAGATCAAACAGCAGGGTACCTGCCCGGCCGGTCAGGCCACGACAGGCAAAGTAATCAACGTCGCACTCAGCGGGCAGGCGGGGGCACCGATTACAGGAGCCTTCAGTCCCGACACCAATTCCTTCTACGCGGCCACCAGCAGCGACAATCTGGTGCACGTCATTGACACAAACTCGCTGACCGACACGCGGCAGATCAACGCCGGTCTCACCTGCGGCACTACGACGACCGCTGCCGCCGATCCATTCTTTGCCTGTACGCAGGGCAACCCGGTACCGGTGTACTTCCTGGCGGCGCAGCCGCGTCCGTCTCAGGGACAGACGGCTGCCGCCCGGCAGCAATAATCCGCAAGTGGCAGCGGCTCCTCCCGCAGAGGGTTGGCCGCCGCCACGCAATCGGGCTCTTGATACAACGCGGCTGCTGGAGCTTTTTGCCGGTTGGTATGGAATGCCCGCAACCCGAACAGCCGTCATCCTAGGCGTAGCGAAGAATCTCTGTATCGCAGAGCAGAGGCAATACCCGGATTCTTCGCTTCACCCACATTGACGAACGAAGCAGGCTGGGACTATTGCGCGGTGCCGGCCGATGTGTTGCCTGCGGGCCGCAACTGCTTGGCTGTACGCGGTAGCTTGCGGGCAACCGCATCCAGTACGCCGTTCAAAAACTGGATGGACTCTGGCGCTGCATAGATGCGCCCGACTTCGAGCGCTTCGTTGATGATGATCGGCAGTGGGGTCGCCGGATACGCCAGCATCTCTGCCACAGCGGCACGCAACAGGTTGCGATCGACCGCCGGCATGCGCTCCAGCCGCCAGTTGCGGCTCGCCTCCACAATCAGCGTGTCGATCTGTTCCAGGCGCGCATTGGCCGCCCGAAACAGATCCTCCGCAAAGCCCTGCGTTGCCGCATCGACAGTATCCCGTGACGTCCAGAACGTCTTCTGCACCTGATCGGGATTCTGCTGGCCAACATCCGCCTGAAACAGCATCTGCATCGCCAACTCGCGCGATTTGCGCCGCTTGCTTTTCATCGCGCCGCCGGCCCGCTGCGCTGCTCCGCCGCAACTTTTTTACGCAGGGATGCCATCTCAATCGCGGCCGCGCCCGCCTCAAAGCCCTTGTTGCCCATCTTCAAGCCTGCCCGGTCCAGCGCCTGCTCCAGCGTCTCGCAGGTCAACACCCCAAAGGCGTGCGGAATTGCCGTCTCCTGCTGCGACTGACCGATGCCGCGCGAAACCTCGTTATAGATGGCCTCGTAATGCGCCGTCTCGCCGCGCAAGAGCACACCGAGCGTCACGATCGCGTCCACGCTGCCTTTGTTTGCGATCAGGCGCGCCGCCGCGGGAATCTCCCAGGCGCCTGGCACACGGACAATCTCAATGTCCTCACGCCGTGCGCCGCTGCGCAGCAGAACGTCCAGCGTGCCCTGCAGCAGCCGATCGGTAATGACCGCGTTCCATCGCGCCACCACGATGGCGAAGCGCATCCCGGCGGCCGTCAGATCGCCCTCAAGCGCTACGGGCTTTCCGTGTTGCGGGTTGTTGGACTCCCAGAAGCCGACGACAACTCCAGGCACCGGCTCTGCGGTAAAGTACCGGGAGTTCCAGTGGGTCTCGGCAATCGCCGAGATCTTCGCTGCCGGCTCCGCCGCAGCCGGGGGCCGCCACGCCGCAGCGACGCGATGCAGATCGTCAAGGGCCGTGGCTTCGATCAGAATCTCCGGCCCGACAGGAGCCATCCCCGACACAAACTCCAGATTTCCGACCGGCGCCAGATTCGGTGCGCCGCGACTTTTGCCGTCATCCCAGCCCAGGCCCGGCTCCATCCCCATGGCGGAAAAAAAACTGCTCAACGCTTCAAATTCCGCGGCAGAACGAGCGTGCCGTACCAGCGTGAGACCTTTGATCATGCTTCGATCATACGATGGCCGCCGCCCGGTGGCGCCGGCAGCCTCAGGGCGCTCGCCATCGAAACAGTGATAGACTCAACGGTTTTCATGGCTTCAGAAATTTCACCCTGCGGGTTTGCCAATGACCTTTGAGAATCTCACCTGGGAAGTCCGGTCCGGAATCGCCGTCATCACCCTCAATCGCCCCAAGGTTCTCAACGCGCTGAACCACGCGACCTTTCAGGACCTGTCCCGCGCCATCCAGGCGCTACGGGATGACCCGTCCATTCGTGCGGCGCTTTTGACCGGTGCGGGCGAAAAGGCCTTCGCCGCGGGGGCCGATATTCAGGAACTGCGGCAAGCGGACACCGTCGAAGGACGCGAACTGGCGCTGCGCGGACAGGCCGTCATGCGGGCCATGGAGACCTGCGGGAAGCCGGTGATCGCGTGCATTAACGGATTTGCTTTGGGAGGGGGCTGCGAACTCGCGATGGCGTGTACGCTGCGGATTGCCGCAGACACTGCGAAGCTTGGCCAGCCGGAGGTGAAGCTGGGATTGCTGCCCGGCTACGGCGGCACGCAGCGCCTTCCAAGGTTGGTCGGCAAAGGGATCGCGCTGCAACTGCTGTTGACGGGTGAGATGATCTCCGCCGCCGAAGCACTGCGCATTGGGCTGGTGAATGAGGTGGTTCCCGCCGCAGAGCTGCTGGCCCGTGGGGAGGCCATTGCCCGCGCCATCACAGCCGTCTCCTCCAGCGCTGTTCGATACTGCCTGGACGCGGTAGAGCGTGGCGGCGATCTTCCGCTGGAAGACGGGCTGGCGTATGAAGCGGCGCTCTTCGGCCTGGCTTGCGGCACCCCCGATAAAAATGAGGGAACGGCGGCATTTCTCGAGAAGCGCGCACCTGTGTGGAAGAGCCGTTAGCGCAGCCTGTCCGCAGGCGGTATCCCGTTGCTATGCTTAAACGTGATGCAACTTCCACCCCGAATGCGCGGCGCTGCGCTTATGCTCGCATTGCCCACGCTGCTGGCCGGCTGTCACAGCCGCAGCGGCGGATTTGCCCTGCCGTCTCCGGCAAAGTGGCAGGCAACGCTGAGCGACGCACGTCAGGAACTCCGCAGTATTGCGCCCTCCAAGAAAACGTTGCTGACCAAGTACGATTCCGAATCCAAATGGCGCAATCCCTTTCTGACCGTCAGCTCGACCAGCATTCAACTCAGTATTTATCTGGCAGACCAGAACAACAGCGACTTTGATCGCGGCGGCATGACCCGTCTACGCGCAGCGCGGAAGCAGGTGGTGACCGTGCGCCTGCGGGACCTGCCCCGTGCGCTCACTTCCCTGCCGGACTCCGCCTGGCCCGATGGCCGCGCCGTCGGCATCAACGAAGCTCTGGAGCCGCCCAGTCAGAAGGCCACTCTGGATCAGAATATGCAAACGACATCGCAGGCGCTGCAGACGATGGCCGTCACGGTCATCGAATTGGACCACTAACTGGCCATCCGCGCGATCGGGCTCGACGAGCGTCCGCGGCTGCCTGGAACTCCGTACCTGCTAATTTCAAAAGGAGATCGATGCCCGATTCCCACACTCTCTCCGGTGGATTTCCGCACGAATCGTTCGCTCGTCATCAGGAACTGGAAGCGGAACTACGCCGCACCGTGCGCGGCCACGTGGCGTTTGATGCTGGCGCACGCGCCCTGTACGCGACAGACGCCTCTAACTATCGGCAGGCGCCGATCGGTGTCGTCTGCCCCATGGATGAAGCAGACGTCGCGGCAACCATCGCCGCGTGCCGCAAATTCGATGCGCCGCTGCTCTCGCGCGGCGGAGGCACCAGCCTGGCCGGCCAGTGCTGCAACGTCGCCGTCATCCTCGACTTTTCCCGCCACATGAACACCATCCTCGAGATGGACTTCGAAGCCCGGCACGCACGGGTGCAGCCCGGAATCGTTCTCGATCGTGTGCGCGAAGCCGCCGAACGTCGGCACATGACCTTCGCGCCTGACCCCGCAACGCATAGCCGCTGCACCATCGGTGGCATGATCGGCAACAACTCCTGCGGCGTCCATGCGCTGATGGGCGGCAAGACCGTCGACAATGTCGAATCG
>JAJXUS010000246.1 GCA_021782675.1 Acidobacteriota bacterium | reverse complement strand
CTTCGGAAACAGGACAATCTCCGGAGGGATGGCCGGAACCGCGTCATAGTCATACTGCCCGAAAAAGCAAAGGTACAGCTTGGTGTACGTGTTGACTTCAACAGCGCCGCCGTGCGCCAGAATCCACTGCCGCGCCTTCTGCAGCACAGGATGGTCCGCCGGCCAGCCCATCAGCTTGAAGGCGAAATACGCCTTCACCGTCGCACTGGTGTTCGAAGGACCGCCGCGATAGATCGGCCAGCCGCCATCTTCCTGCTGGTGCCGCTCAATTTCGCGCAATGCGCGCTCCATCCGTCCCGGCTCACCGGTCCCAAGCAGCGTATGCAGCATGATGTAGTCGGACTCGAGCGTGGTGTCCGCCTCGAGTTCGCCACACCAGTACCCTTCAGGATGCTGCTGAGAGAGCAGGAATCCGGACGCTGCCTGTACCGCCTGGCGGACAGATTCCAGGGCCACGTCCAGACGGCCAAAGCGCACCGAAGTGGCGGATTCCACGCTCGACAACGGGATGGACGGGCTGGCGGATGATGTCATGGGTAGTGTGGATTCAGGTTCCAACCAGTCCCCCTCAGCGCGCGGGATCAGCGTCGTTCCATTCCTGGTTTCAGCGGATAGGCGGCCCATCGTAAGGGTCGCATCTCCGGGTTCCCCTGCGAACACCACGAGCTAGGCGCCAGCCGTGGCCGGTTGTGCGGGAGCTACGGCGATGGCCCGCACAATCTCCGGCGGAAGACCGAAACGAACATTTTCCGGCATCACCTCTACCTCTTCGACGGAACCAAATCCATTTCGATGCAGATAATTGATCACATCCTGCACCAGAATCTCCGGCGCCGAGGCTCCGGCCGTCACTGCCACCGTCTGTGCTTGCTCCAGCCACTCCGGGCGAATCTTCTCGGAGTCGTCGATAAGGTACGCCACCGTGTTCAGATTGCGCGATACCTCAACCAGACGGTTGGAGTTGGAGCTATTGTTCGACCCCACTACCAGCACCAGATCCGCCTGATGCGCAACATTTTTAACGGCAACCTGGCGGTTCTCGGTGGCGTAGCAGATGTCCTGAGAGTGCGGGCCCACGATCTTCGGGAACTTTGCCTTCAAGGCGTGGATGATGTCGCGCGCCTCGTCCAGGCTCAGCGTGGTCTGGGTCAGATACGCCACGCGGTCAGGGTCCGGTACCTGCAGCGTTTCTACCTCTTCCACCGTCGAAACCACCTGTGTGGCGTCCGGCGCTTCGCCCAGCGTGCCTTCAATCTCATCATGGTCGCGATGGCCAATCAGCACCAGGGAGTATCCCTGCCGGGCAAACTTGACCGCTTCCACATGCACCTTCGTCACCAGAGGACACGTGGCGTCGATCACGCGCAGCTTGCGCTCCTTGCTCTTTTCACGGACGGCCGGTGAAACGCCGTGCGCGCTGTAGATGACCCGTGCGCCCTCCGGCACCTCATCGATGTCATGGACGAAAATTGCGCCCTTCTCGGCCAGGTCATTCACCACGAACCGATTGTGCACAATCTCGCGGCGTACATAGATGGGCGCGCCGAAGGTTTCCAGCGCGATCTGAACCACGTCAATCGCGCGCACTACCCCGGCGCAAAAGCCCCGCGGCTTCAGCAGCAGAATCTTCCGTCCGGGCTCGCCGGAGGTGGTTGCGGAGGGAGTGTCGGACGCAGAGACAGCACGGGATTTCTCGAAATCAGTCACCCCTCCAGTATACTGGCCCGGCAACGCGGATACCAGCGGCAAACCCGCTTTTCGCGACCGGGGAGCGGTACCGCAAACGTAGCAGAATCAGTTGGTTTCGAGAGGAATGGTCTGCTGGTTGTTGTAGGAAAGATCGTCGATGACGACCCCCGTGTCCGAAATGCTGACCACCTTGTACCGTCCGTCGACAATATCTCCCTCGCCGGCGATAAAAAGATCGTCGCCGTGCATCAGGAAGATGAGCTTGCGCGCTCCCTGCCGGGTCGCAAACCCGTAAAACTTCAGATCGATCGGTGGCGGGGGCGCGGGTCCGGCTGCACCTGCGGCGCCTGACCGTACGTTCGCCAGTGGCTTTTCAATGGCGGCGCTTGCCTGCACCGGGGGCAGCGAATCCTTGGAGAAGATGTTGCGACTGGTCCCCGTGTAGCGGGTATTTTCAGCCAGCGCCATCCGTTCCGGATGCAGCGTCGGATCGAGCGCGGCGGCGCTGTTCACCTGCCGTGCCGCGGTGCCGGAGACCAGACCCGCATGCGACGAAACCGTCGGGGCTGCCGGAGGAGGCGTCTCCGGGCCGGAGCCGGTCGCAAGCTGCCACACCAGATGCGCAATCAACGTCAGCGCCAGCGATACGGCCACCATCGCGATGATCCGCTTCTTTTTGTCCTCGGTTCCCAGTCGCATGGCCATGGCTATCGCACACCTCGTACAGCCGATGCCTTCGCCGGGGGCGCCTGCTGCACCGGCCCGGACTGGGCTTCCCGCAGGAATGTTGTAAGCCGCAGGCGAAGGCTGACAATGCCGCCCTGCTGGCCGCTCAACGCAATGCCATTGACCAGAAAGAAGATCTGATCGCGCTCCAGGTCGTTGATGAAGCGGACGATCGGAACATAGTCGCCGCTCAGCACGGCGTCCATGCGAACCTCATAAGCGCCCTGGTCCAGCTTGCCCTGCGCATACTGCACGCGGGTCAGCAGCACATTGTTCTTGACTGCCAGCTTCCCCAGCTCCGTCAGCACTTCAGAGTAGGAATCTGGAAAGCGGTGCTGGTAGAACTCCTGTTCCTGCGCCCGCGCCGTGATGATCTTTTTGTCCAGCCCGCGCAGCGGCCGGGTCTTAAGTTGCATGGATCGATACTCAATTTCGTGCTGCTGCAGCCGCGCCGCATCGCCGGCGCGGACACGCTGCCAGGCAAACAGCAGCCGCACCGCCAGCACGAGATTCAGCAGGGCGAGCACCGCGACGCCGGCGTAGTGCCAGTGCTTCGCGGTGATCCGAATCTTCTTCCAGGAAGCCGGGCCTGTCATAGCCGCCCTCCCGGCCGTGGGCCGCGCCGTGGGACAGCGGGTGCCGCAGTCCGGCTGTGCTGGGCGGCAGCGCTCTTCGCGGCCGAAGCCTCCGCTTTATTTTCGGCCATGGTGCCGGCGTTGAATTCCGCAAAGATCGTGATGTTCACGTCGGTCGACTCCGACATGGTGGGCCGGTACCCGGAGCGATTCTGCCCCTGCACCTGTGCGGTCTCACCCGCGACCTGGGGGTGCAGAAAGTGCGGAGACTTTTCGAGATTCGACACCAGCTCGACAGCCTTGTCGCGCGGCCCGCTGACGCGCAGCCGCACAATCACCGGGCCCTGTTTCGTGACGCGCGGATCCAGGCTGATCACCTGCACGCCCTGCGGCAGGACGCGCTCCAGATCCATCAGCGCAATGGTCCAGGAGAAGGACTTGCGGGCGAACTGCTCATTCAGAAAATCCGCCCGCGACAGCGTGGCGGCATTCGCCGGTTCCCGCATCAGGATTTGCGCCGACCGCCACTCCTGCTGCAGCGCGTGAGTCTTCACCGTCCAGCGATGCACTGCGGCATCCGCGCGGGCCGCTTGAATCTGCGCGCGCTTCAGCAGAATGCCCAGCACCACCGCCAGCACCACAAGCACGCCGATCAGCGCTCGCAGGCGCAGAAACAGTGGCCGCAGCTCATGGAACGGACGGGAGGCGAGATTGAGGGTGACGCGCATCAGCCGCGAAGCGCCCCCAGCACGCTGGTAAACCGGCTGGCCGCGGTGTTCGCGGGCGCCGAGCCGGTCGCAAATGCATCGGAGCCAACGAGGCTGCGCAGCGGAATCCGCCAGCCACCGTCCTGGTCCAGAATGCGTCGCAGGGTTTCGGGCGACTCCAGACCCGCCGTCCACACTTCGGTCAAAGGCGTCTTCAGGGTGTCCTCAAAATAGGCCGCGGCAATCAGAACCGCCTGGGCGATCTCGCCCGGCTCACTGTCCACGGATTCCGTGCGGCGATACAGCACCAGTTCCCCATCGCGGGTAATCGCCGTGGTCATTGAGTCACGCCCGGTATGCACCAGCAGGTGCGAGCCGGTACTCGGCAGCGCTCCCAATGCAGCCAGAGTTGCAGGCAGCAGAACTCCCGGCTCGCGGCCCACTTCGCGCACCAGCCCTTCAAAATCGTCGCGCACCTCTCCGGGCATCGCCGCCGCAATCACAGTAACCGCCCCGGCCCCGGCAAGCTTCAGCGCGCGCAGTGGCTGATACGAGACCGCCGCCGTATCCGCATCGAATGGCAACATCCGTCGCAGCCGGAAGCGGACCAGCGGCAGCACCTCCTGCGGCTTGGCGGGCAACGTATCGAAATCCAGCAGCAGGATGCGCGTGCATGCATCGGGCAAGATCAGGGTGAGG